>NZ_JAWDXO010000008.1 GCF_032477075.1 Fusobacterium sp.
CAATCTATTTACTCAGTTTTTTTAACTGATTATTTACACCTATTTATTGTTTGTTGATTTTTTCTTCTCTCTCTATTCTGTTGTTAATGTCCTTTTTTATTGCTTTTTGATTCCCGCTTTCCTGCGGTACATTGATTATAATACCATAGTTTTAATATTCCGTCAATATTTTTTTTGTTTTTTTTCAAAAAAATTTATTTATTTATTAAACTCTTTAATTTATCTTTTATATTATTAGATTTTCCTAATTTCAATATCAAATCTATTCCCCAAGATTTCTTTTATTTTTAAAATATATTTTTTAGAGATATACTCAATTTTACTTCTTCCTTTGTTACAAGTTTTCCAGATTCAACAACATTTCCATCTACCACAATTTTATATTCTCCTAAAGTTTTTCCTGATTCTACTGGAGCAATTACCCCTTTATTTCTTTTTATAGATATTTTTATATCACTGTCTTTATTCAAAATATCTGTAAAATTCTTATCAGGATATAAATCAGCATATTCTTTATCCCCACTGAATACAGGAACTTTAGCTATAGAAATATTTTCATCAGTAAGTTTTCTAAAATGATAATGCTCATAAAATTCTTCCATTTGACTTAAAACACTTTCATCTCTTTTTTTATAAGTAGGCCCTCCTACAACAACTGTAAATATCTGCATATCTTCTTTATCACTTAATACAGAAATATTATATCCTACTTTAGAATGATGTCCTGTTTTAATTCCATATATTCCCTCTTCTCCCAATAAAAGATTTCTATTTTTTATTTTCAATTTTCCATCACGTATAGTAGTTTCTTTTATAGAAGCTATCTCCATATATTTATTATATTTAGCAGCCTCAAGTGACAATTTGTATATCCCTCTTGCTGTTCCAGCATCCATTCCCTTTTTGGTCATATCACTTGGAAGGCCAGCTGGTGTATAAAACTCCAATTCCTTTTCTAGTCCTAAATCTGTGGATTTCTTATTCATCAATTTTACAAATTTATCTGCATCACCTTTTCCTATATATTCGGCTATTGCATAAGCTGCATTATTAGCTGAATATATGGCTGTCGCTTTAATTAAATCTTCAAGAGTAAAAACATCTCCCTCTTTCATAGGGATTCTGCTTCCTCCAGTTTGAGCTGATTTCTTACTTACTTTAATTTTATCTTTCATTTTTATGCTGCCTTTTTCTAATTGATCAAAAGTTACCATTAAAGTCATCATTTTTGTTAGAGAAGCTAATGGATATTTTTCATCAATATTTTCTGAATAATATATCTTTCCTCTATTATCTCCTAAAAGCATCGCTTTATATAAAGGTTTTTCTTCTTTCAATGCAACTTCATCTTCAGCTTCTTTAGCAAAAACTGTGGAACTTGCAAGTATAATAGTTAATAACAATACATTTAAAATTTTCTTCATTTTGCATCTCCTGTTGTATAAAAATAAGCTTCTGTAAAATTATATCATAAATTTACAGAAGCTTATATCAAAATTTAAATTTTAATTGAGTTATTTTCTATTTTTCTTCTTTTTTATCTTTTTTAGAAAGATAATCTTCAATAGCTAATTTAATAGCTTCCTCTGCAAGAACAGAACAATGCATTTTTACTGGTGGAAGTCCACCTAATGCATCTACTACTTTTTTATTTGTAAGAGCTAGAGCTTCATCAACAGTTTTTCCCATAATAAGTTCTGTAGATATTGAAGAGCTAGCTATTGCTGAAGCGCATCCAAAAGTTCTAAACTTAACATCAGTTATTATATTATCTTCTACTTTAATAAATATCTCCATTATGTCTCCACATGAAGCATTCCCTACTTTTCCATAACCAGATGGATTTTCAATAACTCCAACATTGTGCGGATTCATAAAATGTTCCATTACTTTTTCTGTATATTGCATTTTCATACTCCTTATTTACTATTATTTATTTTAAATTCATTCCAAAGAGGAGAGATCGCTCTTAACTTTTCGATCACTTCTACCAGAACTTCCACTGTATAATCTATTTCTTCTTTTGTATTATATTTTCCTAGACCAAATCTAATAGTTCCATGAGCAAACTCAGGTTCAATCCCCATTGCTAGTAATACATGTGAAGCCTGCAGATCATCTGATGAACAAGCTGACCCTGAACTTACTGCTATTCCTTTATAACTTAAACTAAGAAGAATTGACTCCCCTTCAAGATATTTAAATGTTATGCTTGAAGTTCCTGGAAGTCTTTTCACTCCTTTAGCATTTATTACTATTTCAGGTATTTTTTTTGATACTTCGCTTTCAAAATAATCTCTTAGTTCTTCCTCTTTTTTAAATTCTTCTGCCATATCTCTATAAGCTATTTCTAAAGCTTTAGCCATTCCAACCATTCCTGGAACATTTGAAGTTCCTGGTCTTCTTTTTCCTTCTTGACCTCCACCTGTAAGAACTTTTCCAAATCTTACACCATTTCTCCAATAAAGAGCTGCTATTCCTTTAGGACCATAGAATTTATGTGCTGAAAAAGAAAGAAGATCAATTCCCATTTCTTTTGGTTTTATATCAACTTTTCCCATCGTCTGAACTGCATCCACATGAAATATAATTTTATTTTCTTTTGCTATTTTTCCTATTTCTTCTATAGGTTGAAAAGTTCCAACTTCGTTATTAGCATGCATTACAGTTATTAAAATAGTTTCTTCTTTTATCACACTTTTCAATTCTTCTACATCAATCATTCCATTTTTATCAACATGAAGAATTGTTACTTCATATCCTTCATCTTCAAGATCTTTCAAGGTATTTTTTATAGCTGGATGCTCTATTGGACTTGCTATTATATGTTTTCCTCTATTTTTATATGCTCTAGCTATTCCTCTAATTGCAAGGTTATCAGATTCACTTCCTGAGGCAGTAAATATTATCTCATTAGGTTCTGCATCAAGATACTTTGCAATAATTTCTCTTGATTCATTCATAGCCTTATTTGTTTCTTTACCAAAAAGATGCAAACTTGAAGCATTTCCATAATACTCAGTTAAATAAGGTACCATTGCTTCAAATACTTCATTATCCATCTTTGTTGTTGCATTATTGTCTAGATAAACTCTCATATTTATCGTCTCCTTGAATTACATTTCTTACTTGTCAACTATGTTATACCATTCTTTATTTATTTTGTCAAGAATTAAAATGATTACTTATCTATATTTTTTCCATGGTTACAAAACTCTCTTATTTCACATTCACTGCATCTTGGTCTTCTGGCTATACATTTGTCTCTTCCTTGTAATATAAGATAGTGTGAAAAATCTATCCAGTCTTTTTTAGGAACTATTTTCATAAGTTCTTGTTCTATTTTTACAGGATCATCATTTTTTACCAACCCAATAAGATTTGATAATCTTTTAACATGAGTATCTACAGTTATTCCATCTGCCAGACCCCATACTTCTCCTCTTACCACATTGGCTGTTTTTCTTCCCACTCCTGCAAGTTCTATAAGCTTATCCATATCTTTTGGTATTTCTCCATTATATTTAGAAAGAAGTTGCTGACTGCATAATTTTATATTTTTAGCTTTATTTCTAAAAAATCCTGTACTTTTTATCATTTCCTCTATTTTTTCTACTGGAAGAGCTGCAAATTCTTCAGGAGTATTAACTTTTTTATACATTTCTTTTGTAACAATATTTACTCTTACATCTGTACATTGTGCTGAAAGAATAACGGCTACAAGGAGTTCAAAAGGTGTCTTAAAATTCAAAGCACATTTAGGATCTCCAAATTTTTCATGAAGATTTTCAAGTATTTTTTTTACTTTTTCTTTTTTAGTCATAATTTTTCCTCTAAAGCTCTCACTTTCTTCTCAAATAAAATATGTTCAGTTCCATTATATTCTTCATTTTTTTTTCTTTTAAATCCAATTTTAAGAAATACCTTTTGGGATATCTCATTTTCTTCCAATATGTATGCTGATATTTTTTTTATATTTGGCTTTTCAAAGCAGAGTTCATTGATACTATTAACAACAACAGTTTCTGAATATCCCTTTCCTCTTATGCCTTCTATGAGATATACACTTATAATAGCTTCATCTTCATCTAATTCAAATTTTACAGTTCCTAAAAATTCGCTGCTCAAACTTTCTATGGTATAAAAAAGGTATGTGGGAGAATTAATAACAAAACTATACCATCTTCTATGTGCTTCCCACTGATCTTTTTCTTTATCAGGATAGTACTTTTCCACATAATTTAAATGGATATATTTATAAATATCTGGTATATCTTTATCCATCATTTTTCTCAATATTATTTCAATCAACAAACTCACCTTTGACTACTTTAAAACTACTTTATGATATTTTTTCTTCCCAATTTTTACAAGAAATTCTCCATCAACAAAAAGATCCTTGGTTATAGGCATAGCAAAATCAGTTACTTTATTTTCTCCTATATTTAATCCATTCTGCTGAACAAGCCTTCTTCCTTCACTTTTAGTTTTCAATATCCCTTTTTCCACTAAAAAATCTACAAGCCCAGTTCCTAAGGTATTTTCTTCTATCTCTACTGAAGGGACACTGCTCATATCCTGTCCTCCTCCAAATAAAGCTTCTGCTGCTGTCTTAGCTTTAAGTGCCTCTTCTTCTCCATGAATCATTTTGGTAATTTCAAAAGCAAGTACCTTTTTAGCTTCATTTATCTCTGCTCCTTCTAATGCACTCAGTTTTTTTACTTCATCCATTGGAATAAATGTCAATAATGAAAGACATTTTTCAACATCTACATCATCAACATTTCTCCAGTATTGGTAAAATTCATAAGGAGATGTTTTTTCTGAGTCCAACCATAAAGCTCCCTTTGCAGTTTTACCCATTTTCTTTCCTTCACTATTAGTAAGAAGAGTACATGTCATTGCAAAAGCCTGCTTTTGTTCTTTTTTTCTGATAAGTTCTACTCCAGCTATCATATTAGACCATTGGTCATCTCCTCCCAGCTGCATAGTACATCCATGTTTTTGATTCAACACAAGAAAATCGTATCCTTGCATAAGCATATAGTTAAATTCAAGAAAAGAAAGTCCAACTTCCATTCTAGATTTAAAACATTCAGCTGCAAGCATCCTATTTACAGAAAAGTGTGCTCCTATATCTCTTATAAAATCCACATAATTAAGTTTTAGTAACCAGTCTGCATTATTTTCGAGTATAGCTTTTCCATCTGAAAAATCTATAAATTTCTCCATTTGTTTTTTTATAGATGCTGCATTATGAGCAATAATTTCCTTTGTCATCATAGTTCTCATATCAGTTCTTCCGCTTGGATCACCTATCATAGCTGTCCCTGCACCTAAAAGAGCTATTGGTCTATGACCATGTTTCTGCATATGAGCCATAAACATCATGGCAATAAAATGCCCTACATGAAGACTGTCTGCTGTTGGGTCAAACCCTATATAAAAAGTAACTTTCTCTTTTCCCAGTATTTCTCTTATTTCTTCTTCATGAGTAAATTGTTTTAAATATCCACGTCCTACCAGCACATCAAATACGTTTTCCATCTCGTCCTCCCTTATTTTTCTATACTATTTTAGCACAAAGCTCTTTATTTTTAAAGAAAAATAAAAGCCTATTGATTGTATCAATAGGCTTTTCTATCTATTAATACATCCCCTTTACTATATAACTGCATGACAAAAGGGATTTAGTTTCCTAAATCCTAATAGCAGTAATAGTATGAAGATGTTATAAATACATTGCTTTTACTAAACATTTTAGACCTCTTTATATTTTCATTTCTTTAAATTTTATCATGTTTTTATTATTTTTTCAAACTTTTATTACCTTGAATTATTTTCTTAAATATAAAAAAGAACAGAGATTTCTCTCTGCTCCATTTTTTATGATTCTCTTTTCATGACTTTATTTTTTATTCCTCCAGCTATATTTTTTACTTTATACCCATTCTGAAGTAAAAATCTTGAAGCTAGATATCCTCTCAATCCCACTGCACAATATGTCCATATTTCTTTATCTTTAGGAAGTTTTTTCACTTCTTTCCTCAACTCTGAAAGTGATATATTTATACTATTATCAAATATCCCGCTTGGAAGCTCCATTTCATCTCTTACATCTAAAATAATATGCTTATCTTCTTCATAATTCTCCAAATCCTCAAAAAATATTTGTTCAAACAAACCATCTTCAATATTTTCTCCTATAAATCCTGCCATATTAGCTGGAGATTTAGCTGATAAAAACGGTGGAGCATATGCTAATTCCAATTCTGTTAAATCATATATTGTTCCCTTAAATTTTATCACTGTAGCTATGACATCTATAAACTTATCTGTTCCTTTTATTCCAACTGCCTGTGCACCTAATATCTCTTTATTTTCTTTATTATAAATTACTTTTATTGACATAGGTGTAGCATTTGGATAATAATTAGCATGATCATTTGGATGTAAATATATTTTTTCATATTTCATCTTTAAATTTTTTATAGTTCTTTCATTTAGTCCTGTTGAAGCTCCTGTTAATTCAAAAACCTTTATTATTGCTGTTCCTAAACTTCCTTTATATGTCTCATTTCTTCCAGCAATATTTCCTGCTGCTATTCTTCCTTGTCTATTGGCTGGCCCAGCTAATGGAATTGCACTTTTTTCTCCAGTTATATAATTTTTTACTAATATACTATCTCCAGCTGCATATATTCCTTTTATATTAGTTTCCAAATTATCATTTACCAGTATATGCCCTTTTGTTCCCAACTGTATTCCAGAATCTTTTAGAAAAGCTGTATCTGGAACCACTCCTATTGAAAAAATCACTATGTCGCTTTCCACTTTTTCTCCATCTTCAAGATGTATAAATATTTTTTCATTTTTTTCTTCAAACTCAACAACTTTTTTGTTTGTCATTAAATTTATTTTATTTAAAACAAGTTCAATTTCTAAAAAATTTGCCATTTCACTATCAAATGGTGTTAATATATTGGGAGCTGCTTCTATAAGTGTAGTATTTATTCCTATATGCTGAAGATTTTCAGCAGTTTCAACTCCCACATATCCTCCTCCTACAACTACTGCATTTTTTATTCCTTGAACTGTTACTTCCCTTTTTATTTTGTCCATATCATTTATATTTCTTAAAGTATATATTTTTTTATTATTAATTCCTTTTATTGGTGGAAGCATTGGTTTTGCTCCAGGAGCTAAAACCATATAATCAAAATTTTCCTCATATTCCTCTCCTGTATTTTTTCTGATTTTAGCTATTTTATTGTTGCTGTCTATAGATATAACTTCACTATTTATTCTTACATCTAAATTGAATCTATTTTTTAATTTTTCTGGTGTCTGAACCAGTAGACTGTCTCTATTCTCAATAATATTTCCTATGTGATATGGAAGCCCACAGTTAGCAAAAGAAACATATTCTCCTTTTTCAAAAATTATTATTTCCAAGTTTTCATCTAAACGTCTTAATCTTGTTGCAGCAGAAGCTCCTCCAGCTACTCCACCTACTATTAATACTTTTTTCATTTTTATACCCTCCATGCCTTATGCCTTGATTCATAGATAAATTATAAGAAAAATCCTAATCATTGTAAAGAAAAGTATTTTCATATTTATACAGTAAAAAGCACATCTGTAAATATTGTTTTTATTCAATATTATTAGATGTGCTTAATTTCTTTCTGTTACTTTTTCATTATTTTATGCTTATTTTATTTTTTCCAAAGCTTTATCTAAATCACCTATTATATCTTCTATATTTTCCAATCCTACTGACAATCTTACCAGCCCTTCTGGTATCCCTGCCTCTTTTAATTCCTCTCTTGTATAAGCTGAATGAGTCATAGAAGCTGGATGCTGTATCAATGTTTCTGTATCTCCTAAACTTACTGCCAATGCACACATTTCAACATTATTCAGCAATGTTTTTCCTGCTTCAAATCCTCCTTTAAGCTCAAATGACATTATTCCCCCAAATCCTGTCATTTGTTTTACTGCTATTTCATAACCTTCATGATCTTTTAAGCCTGGATAATACACTTTTGCCACTTTAGGATGAGCATTTAGATATTCAGCAACTTTCATTGCATTTTCACAGTGTCTCTGCATTCTTATTTCAAATGTTTTTAATCCTCTTATTATAAGATGAGCTTCTGTTGGACCTAATACTGATCCTGTCATATCTTTTATTCCAAATAGTTTTATTTCTGATATAAGTTCCTTATTACCAACTGCAAATCCTGCTATTACATCTCCATGCCCATTTAAATATTTAGTTGCTGAATGAACTACTACATCTGCTCCTAATTGTAAAGGTTTCTGTAAATATGGAGAGGCAAATGTATTGTCTACTACTACTTTTGTATATTCATTTGCATGAGCTATTTTTGATATTTCTTCTATATCAGATATTTTCAAATTAGGATTTGCTGGTGTTTCTAAGTATACTACTCTTGTATTTTTCTTCATTGCTTTTTTTACTGCTTCAAGGTCAGAAGTATCTAAAAATTCAACTTCTACTCCATATCTAGTCATTCCATGACACAATAGTGCAAATGTACATCCATATAATATTTTATCTGCTATTACATGATCTCCTGCTCTTAAGAGTGTCCAAAGGACAGATGAAATTGCTCCCATTCCGGAAGATGTAGCTGCTGCTGCCTCTCCACATTCCAATGCAGCTATTTTTTCCTCTGCTACTGCTGTTGTAGGATTTCCAAGTCTGGAATAAATATATCCTTCCTCTTCTCCTGCAAATCTGGCTCCCCCCTGCTCTGTTGAATCAAATATAAATGTAGAAGTTTGATATATTGGAGTAGATAAAGCTCCAAATGGATTTTTACTTTGTCCTGCGTGAATAGCTATTGTTCCTATTCCTTTATTTTTCAAATCTTTCATTGCTCCCCCTCCATAAAATTTAAAATAATGTTTCTAATTTTATTCTCTTATACCATTAGGATTTTTTTCAATAAATTCCTTTTCTTCTTTTGTACGCAGCAATCCAAATTGAATTGTTATACAAGTTGTTATTATCAAAGCGAACATATAGAACATATATTTTAATACAGCCATAGGTGATACATCTGAAAGTCCTGTAACTATAAGCATACCTCCATCATAAGGTGTCAATGCAATGAAAGCACATGCAAATATATCTATAAGACTGGCAAGACGTTTTGGAGCAATTCCATAATTTTTTCCTATTTCTTTGGCTATAGGAGCTGATATAATGATAGCTATTGTATTATTTACAAGAGCTGCTGATAAAAGTCCTGAAAGAAGTCCAATTCCATATTCTGCTCCTTTACGTTCCTTGATTCTAGAAACAATACTATTTACTAGCCAGTCTACTCCACCATAATATTTAATTAAGCCTATCAACCCAGAGATCAATATAGCTACAATAGTTATGCTGAACATATCTTCCATTCCGCTACCTATTGCTCCCACCCAATCCAAGAAACTTATACTTCCTTCTCCAAGACCAATAACTCCTGTCATTGCTATCCCTATAAATAAAACTCCTGCTACATTAAATCCCATTAAAGCTGCAATCAGTACTACTACATATGGAATTACACGAAGTAAATAAAATGGATGTGCTCCTGTTATAACTCCTGCTCCTCCAAATATCCAATATCCTATTATTGCAATTATAGCTGCTGGAAGAGCTATAAAAAAGTTCATCTTAAATTTATCTTTCATTTCTGATCCTACACCTTTTGTTGCAGAAATAGTAGTATCTGATATCATTGAAAGATTATCTCCAAAATATGCTCCTCCAATAACAGCAGCACATGTCAGAGGCAGATTTAATCCTGCTGCCTGAGCTACACCTATTGCTATTGGAGCCATAGCTGCAACTGTTCCCATAGATGTTCCTATTGCAGTTGAAATGAAACATGATATAAGAAATACACCTGGAACTAAAGCTGCACTTGGAATAAATGTCAATCCAAGATTAACTACTGATTCAACTCCACCCATTGCTTTTGCTGCTCCTTGAAATCCTCCAGCTAGAAGATAAATTAATCCTATAAGAATAACTCCTGCATTTCCTGCATTTTCAGAAAATATATCTATCTTTTTCTCAAGCTTCATTGATCTATTCATTATAAATGCCACTGCTATACCTATAAGAAGAGCAACATGTCTAGGAAACTTTTTAAATGCTCCATCTACTCCCATAAACGTAAACATAAGCCCACTTCCTATATACAGAGCTAAAAATACCAATAAAGGCAAAAATGCTATTGCCCCATATTTTTTTTCATCATTTTTTCCATTCATAAATTAAACCTCCCCTAATTTTTTATCTTTTTTCTCTCCATTTTTTGATTCCATTCTCTATTCTATTCATTCCTTCTTCCACCATATATCTTGGGCATGCTATGTTCATTCTTTCAAATCCTGTTCCATTTTCTCCAAACCAAAATCCATCATCTAATGCTATCTTACACTTCTCCTGCATAAACTTTGACAATTCCTCTTTAGATAATCCTAAAGTAGAAAAATCAAGCCACATAAGATAAGTTCCTTCAGGTTTTCCAACTTTTATCTCTGGTATTTTTTCTTCTGCAAATTTAATCACATAATCCATATTTCCATTCAAGTGTTCAATCAGCTGATCTACCCACTCATCACATTTTACATATCCAGTTTCAAATGCTACCAGACTAAATGGACTATTTCTTTTTATATCCAATATCCCAAGTTCATTGTCAAATTTCTCCCATTCCTCTCTCCTTGGAAATGTTACAAATGAAGCTTGAAGACCAGCTATATTAAATGTTTTAGTTGGTGAGAAACAAGTAATAGTATTATATTCTATTTCTTTTCCAAGAGAAGCTGCTGGTATATGTTTATGTCCTGGCATTATTATATCTCTCCAGATTTCATCAGCAATAACTCTTACTTTATATTTTAAACATAAATCAGACATTTTTTGAAGTTCTTCTCTTTTCCATACTCTTCCCACTGGATTGTGGGGACTGCACAAAATAAATAAATTAACATTTTCATCAGAAACCTTTTTTTCAAAGTCTTCAAAATCTATTGTATAATATCCATCAGAATCTTTTATCAATTTATTTTCCATTACTTCTCTTTCATTATCCTTTATGGTAGCTGCAAAAGGATAATATACTGGACTTTGAATAAGTATCTTTTCTCCTGGTTTTGTCATCCCTCTTACTAATAAAGAAAGTGTAGGTACAACTCCTGGACTGTTTATAAGAGTAGATGGATCAATCTTATATCCAAATCTTCTTTCTAACCAGTCTGCCGCTGCCTTATAATAAGAGTCTGGTCTATATACATAGCCAAATATTCCCTGTTCCACCTTTTCTCTCATGGCATCTATTATCTCAGGAGCTGTTTTTAAGTCCATATCTGCTATCCACATTGGCCATAAATCATTTGATATAAATTTCTTTCCCATTTCTTCCCATTTAGCTGAATGATTTCCTGTTCTGTCAATTTTTTCATCAAAAGAATATTTCATTTTTCCTCCTTACAGAAACAACTTATATTTTTTTAATACATAGCAATTTTTTAATTCATATATTATAATATAACTATAAACTGTTATACTCTTTTAGTCAAGACATATAACTGTCAAAACTGATATACAACAGTTTATAATTTTTGCATAAGTGTGCTTTTCACGTATTTTAAGCTCTGTTTTCAAATAATAAAAACTGTTTTAATATCTGTTGTATAACACTTTTAACTTTTTATTTATATTAAACATTATCAATTTATATAAAACAGTTGGGGATATAAGGGGGGAGATTTTTATGAAACTTAATTTTATAATTTACAAAGATTCACCTCATAAAATTTACTTGCAGCTATATGACTCTATAAAAAATATGATAGAAACTGGTGAAGCTCTTCCCAATGAAAAACTTCCATCTATAAGGCAGATAGCTATCAAATTTGATATAAACACTCTTACTGTTTTAAAAACATATGATCTCCTTGAAAAAAACAATTACATCTATAAACTTTCTGGAAAGGGATGTTTTGTAAAAGAAAAAAACAAGCTTATATCAAGTACTCAAAAACCTGTTATAAATAATTTTGCAATAATGAATAAAGATATAAATTTTGCAAGTGCTACTCCTGATGCTGATCTTTATCCTGTTGAAATATTCCAAGAAATTATAAATGATATATTTAATAATTATGGGGGAAAAGCTTTTAATTATTTTAATACACAAGGACTTTTAGAATTAAGAGAAACAATATCTGAAAAACTAAAAAATAACTATATTTATACTTCTCCAAATAATATTCAAATAGTTGCTGGTTCTCAGCAAGCTCTTGATTTGATAAAAAAAATTATATTAAAAAGAAAAACTACTACAATGGTTGCTGCTAATCCGACATACTATGGAGCTATAAATACATTTTCTGAAATAGCAAAAATGATAAGTGTTCCTTTAGAAAAAGATGGTATAAATATGGAAGAATTAGAAAAAATTCTTCAAAAAAATAAAGTAGATTTTATCTATACTATGGTAAATTTTGAAAGTCCCACTGGAATTTCATGGTCAATGGAGAAAAAGAAAAAAATCCTTGAGTTTTCAGAAAAATATAACTTCACAATCATAGAAGATGACTGTCTTTCTCCTTTGTATTACTATAATAATATCACAACTCCTTTAAAAGCTATGGATAAAAAAAATAAAGTAATATATATAAATTCTTTTTCAAAGCTCATAATGCCTGGAATAAGACTTGGATATATGATTGTTCCTAATAATTTGATTTCTGATATAATTGCTGCAAAATTTTCAGCTGATATCTCGTCTTCTGGTTTATTTCAAATGGCACTTCATCTTTTTCTTAAGAAAGGTTATTTAGAACCTAATATTGAAAAATTAAAAAAAGCATTTAAAGAAAAATATGAGCTCACATTATCACTTTTACAAGAAATAAAAGAAATAGAACTTCCATATATCCCTCAAGGAGGGCTATATATATGGATAAAGCTGCCAAAAGGTCTCAATTCAAATATTTTTTATAATATATTGAAAGAAAGACAAGTTTCTATACTTCCTGATTCTGTATTTTATATGAATGATGAACAGGAAAATAATCATATTCGTTTAAGTTTTGCAGCAGTAACAAAAGAAGAAATAACAAGAGGAATAGAAATAATAAAAAAATCTTTGGAAGAATTTTCACAAAAAAAAGATTTTTTATTCAAAGAAGATTTTATATCTATTTTAATAAGATAAAATTTTATAATAATTATGATAAATTTTATAAATTTTATTTTAAAAAAAAGTATCGTATTATTATGGTACTTTTTTTATTTTTTAGTACATTAAATAACTTTATAAAAAAAATCATAAAAAAAATTTATGTTTTTTTTAATAATGATTTTATTCTTAAATGCTTTCAAAATTTTATTTCATATTTTTTCAGTACTTTATTACTTAAAAAAAATATATTGCATAAAATATAATCCCATGCTAAAATCTTGAAATAAAATTTTTGAAAAAAAAGAGCACGTGTTTCTTTATAATAAAAATATTTTTTTATTTATAAGGAGGATAAAATGAAAAGTATGCTAGAAACTTTTGGGATTAACTATTTTTCTGAACTTGATTTGAAAAGTAGAGTGCCTGGAACAATATTCAAAAAATTTAAATCTGCTCAACTTGGAGAGGGTGAACTGTCTCCAGAAGTCGCAGATATTATTGCATCTACTGTAAAAAACTGGGCCATTGAAAATGGTGCCACTCACTTTACCCACTGGTTCCAACCCCTTACTGAACTCACTGCTGAAAAACACGAATCCTTTATCTCTGTTTCATCTGATGGAACTATTCTGTCTCAATTCTCTGGAAAATCTCTTATAAAAGGCGAAACTGACACTTCTTCTTTCCCAAATGGCGGACTGCGTTCAACTTTTGAAGCTCGTGGTTATACTGCATGGGACACTACTTCTCCAATGTTTTTAAAAGGTAATGGTATTTCTAAAACTCTTTATATTCCTACAGCTTTTGTTGGTTATAATGGAGAAGCACTTGATAAAAAAGTTCCTCTTTTAAGATCTATCAAAGCTATTGAAATCCAATCTTTAAGAATACAAAAGTTATTAGGTGATACAAATACTAAACATATTGATGTTACTCTAGGGGTGGAGCAGGAGTACTTTTTAGTTGATAAAAAATTCTGGGACAAACGTCTCGATTTATCTCTAGCAGGAAGAACTCTTTTTGGTAATCTTCCTCCAAAAGGTCAAGAAATGAATGATCACTACTATGGAACTATTAAAGAAAGAGTTGAAAACTTCATGGCTGAACTTGACAGTGAACTTTGGAGGATTGGTGTTATTGCTAAGACCAAGCATAATGAAGTTGCTCCTAATCAATTCGAGCTTGCTCTTATGTTCACCTCAGCAAATGTAGCTGTAGATCAGAATCATCTTACTATGGACACAATTAAAAAAGTTGCTGACAGACACCAGCTGGCTGCTCTACTTCATGAAAAACCATTTCAAGGTATAAATGGTTCTGGTAAACACTGCAACTGGTCTCTTTCAACTGACACTGGAATAAATATTTTTGATCCTAATACTCTAGCAAAAGATAATTTACAATTTCTTCTCTATGTTATGGCTGTAGTTGAGGGAATAGACAGATATTCAGATATATTAAGAGCATCTACTGCAACTCCAGGAAATGACCACAGATTAGGGGGCCATGAAGCTCCTCCAGCTGTTATTTCTATATTCTTAGGAGACCAATTAGAAGAACTCTTAAAAAATATAGAAAATATAGATGTTTCCTCTACTGAAGAAGAAAAAATTGATATAGATATTCATATACCTAAAATAGCAAAAGATTTTTCAGACAGAAACAGAACTTCTCCTTTTGCATTCACAGGAAATAAATTTGAATTTAGAATGCCTGGTTCAAGTGCTTCTCCTTCAACTCCTGTGTTTGTTTTGAATACTATTGTTGCAGATATTCTAAAAGAATATGCAGATTTGTTATCTGAAGATACTTCAGTGAAAAATATTAATAAATCTATAATAAAATTAGTAAAAGAAAAATATAAAAAACATAAAAGAATAATATTCAATGGAAATGGATATGACAGCTCTTGGATAGAAAAGGCTGAAGAACTTGGACTTCCTAATTTGAAAAATACTATTGCAGGTCTTCCTATATACATCAAAGAAGAAACTATCAGTCTATTTGAAAGAAATAATATTCTCACTAGAGAAGAACTTTATTCAAGATTCAAAGTTTATTGTGAAAGATACAATAATCAGTCAAATATTGAAATAACAACAGCTGTAAGAATGGCAAGAAATGAAATATATCCATGTATTATTAAATATATTAATAATATTTCTCAAATGATTAATAATGTAAGAGCAGCTCTTGGAGAAGAAAAGTTTATTCAATATGATAAAGAACATCTTATTAAAGTAATCAGTTATAAGAATCGTTTAAAAGATACTATCACAAAATTAAATGAAGGTACTAAAACAGCATTTTCTATTTCAGATTCTTATAAAAAAACTATCTATTATGATACTGAATTAATCCCTGTACTTAATGAAATGAGAGTCATTGTAGATGAACTTGAATTATTAATAGAAAAATCTGTATGGCCTATTCCTACATATTTTGATCTCTTATTTAATCTTTAAATAATTTTGTTTTTAACACACTTCAATATAATAGAATCAAGAAGCTGACTTATAAATAAGTCAGCTTCTTGAATTTATATTTCCTTGTATTTACCATTTAAATAATCATAGGCTATTTTAGAGAATGCTGCTGCTCCCATCTTTATAACTTCTTCATCTACATTAAATTTAGGATTATGAAGTGGATATTGTGTATTTTTATCCTCATTTGCACTTCCTACTATTATATATGTAGCTGGAGTTTTTTCACTAAAGAAGCAGAAATCATCTCCACCTATCTTAAAGCTTTGATTTACAACAAACCCTTTATTAAAAATATCTTTCACACTTTCTCTGACAGCTTCTATTATTTCTGGAGTATTATAAACAGGGAATGTTTTGCCTCTATATGAAAGCTCATACTCCACTTCATATATTTCACTTATATTTTTTATTATCTTATCCATATGTTTTTTTACAAGTTCACGATTATATTTATGTAAAGTTCTTACTGTTCCCGCTATTATTGCTTCATTTGGAATAATTGCATCATATGTTCCAGCATTAAATCTGCATATCTGTACTACACATGGTTCTAATGGGGACACTTTTTTAGGTATAAGATTCAAAAGATTATATGCTTCTACTGCTGGCAATATAGGATCTATACTTTTAGAAGGAAATGAGCCATGTCCCCCTTTTCCAGTAAATTTTATTTCAAAAAAATCTGGATATGAACTCACAGGCCCTGGTTCTATAGACACAGTTCCTATTTTCTCGTTAGGTTCTACATGCATTCCAATCACATAATCCACTTTTGGATTTTCCAGTATTCCATCTTCTACCATCAAATCTGCTCCCCCTACAGTTTCTTCTGCTGGCTGAAAACAAAGTTTTACATTCCCATCAAGTTCATTTTTTAATTGTGATAATATCCTTGCTGCCCCTAGTAAAGCAGCTGTATGAACATCATGTCCACAGGCATGCATTTTTCCACTTACTTGTGACTTGTATTCTATTTCATTCTCTTCACTCATAGGAAGAGCATCTATATCAGCTCTTATCATTATTGTTTTTCCTAAAGGATTTTTACCATATATCATCCCCTGTATTCCAGTTTTGGCAAATCCTCTTTTTATTTCTATTCCTAGTTTTTCTAATTCTGCTGCTATAAAATCTGAAGTATTTATTTCTTGCCCACCTAGTTCTGGATTTCTATGTATTATTCTACGGTTTTCTATCATTTCTTTGGAATATTTTTCTGCTAACTCCATTATTTTATTCATTCTATCCTCCTGCTCTTATCCTAATTGAGTATTTTGTTTTTCTTGTAAATCCGCCTCTTTTTCCTCCTTAGTTTTCATCAATCCAAATTGGATAGTTATTATTGTACAGATTCCTAAAAATACCTGATAGAAAGAAAAACTTATTATTTCTATTGGAGAAACTGAAGCCATAGATGTTATAAGCAGCATTCCTCCAGCATGTGGAGCTAAACATAGTATTACACAACTAAATATATCTAATAGGCTGGCAGTTCTTTTTGGAGCTATTTTAAATTTTTCTCCCACCTGCTTAGCTATTGGTGAAGCGATTATAATAGCAATAGTATTATTTACAAGGCAGAAAACTAATACTGATACTAAAACAGCTATGCTGTATTCTGCTCCCTTACGAGTTTTTATATTTCCAGTAAGTTTTTGCACAAGCCATTCTATTCCACCATATTCTTTTATCAATCCAATAAGTCCTCTAATAAGAATAGCCATAATAGTAACATTCATCATTCCGTCCATACCTTTTGCTACTGATTGAAAAAATGTTACAAAGGTCATGCTTCCAGTTACAAATCCTACCAATCCTGCAAATAAAATTCCTCCAATAAGAACTGTAAATACATTTACTCCTGCAACTGCTGCCACAAGTACTGCTAAATATGGAATTACTTTTATCAGATTGTAACTTAATTCTCCCTCAATCTGTCCAGCTCCTCCCAATATTGTAAAGGCTATGATAGTTGCAATGGCTGCTGGTATAGCAATTAAGAAGTTCATTCTGAATTTATCTTTCATTTCACAACCTACTCCTCTAGTAGCTGCAATTGTAGTATCTGATATAACTGAGAGATTATCTCCAAACATAGCTCCCCCCAAAACTGCTGCTAATGTTATTGCTGGATTTAATCCTACTTTTTCAGATATTCCCAATGCAATTGGAGCAACTGCAACAAGTGTTCCTGTTGAAGTTCCCATTGCTGTTGATATAAATGCTGATATAACAAATAATCCTGGAACTAAAAACTGTTTTGGAACAAATGTAAGCCCAAGATTTACAACAGAGTCTACTCCTCCCATTCCTTTTGCTACCCCTGCAAAAGCTCCTGCCAAAAGAAAGATAAGAGCCATCATCATTACTCCACTTTCTCCTGAAGTTGTTGTAAATATATTAATTTTATCGTCCAGCTTCATTTTTCTATTCATAGCAAAAGCTATGATAACTCCTATGAGCAGTGCTGCATGTCTTGGAAGCTGATTGAATGGACTTGCTACTCCTTTAGCTGAAAAAAACATCCCTCCTCCTAAATATATTATCAAAAATATAATCAGTGGAATAAAAGCCCAACCCCCATAATTCTTTTTTTTTCCCTCTGTTTTCTTGTTCATAATTATACCCCCTTATTATAAAAAATAATTTCTTCCCCCTCCTTATAAAACATATTTCAAATGAATATATATTTATTTTATTATTATTTTCTTTAATATAAATATAATCTTTCATTGTCTATTAGTCAAGAGATATAACTGTTTAAACTGATATACAACAGTTTTATTTTTATAGTATTTTATTTTTTATCGTGCTTTAAGATTTATTTTAAAATGATAAATATAAAAAATAACTGTTGTATAACACTTTTTTCCTCTAAATATTTTAACCATTTCTAATTAATAAAATAATAAAAAAGAGAACCTTTTACGATTCTCTTCTCCATCTTATTTTAATATGTTTTCTATTTTTATCATTTCATCTTCTGAAAACTCTAAATTCTGAATAATTTTTACATTATCTTCTATTTGGTCTGGTCTACTTGCTCCTATTAATACACTTGTCACTTCTTTTCTTCTCAAAAGCCATGCAAGAGCCATTTGTGCCATAGTTTGACCTCTTTCCTCTGCTATTTTATTCAATTCTTTTATTTTCAGCAGTTTCTCTTTATCAAGATAACGTTCTGCTACAGTAGTCCCTGTTCTTGCTGCCCTTGAATTATCAGGTATATCATTATTAATATATCTGTCAGTTAAAGCTCCCTGTGCCAAGGGACTGTAACACATACAACCTGTCCCTGAATTCTCCAGAATTTCAAATAATTTTTCTTCAGCCCATCTTTCAAACATATTATATCTGATTTGATTTATCAAACATGGAACTTTTAATTCATTTAATATCTTTATTGCTAGTTCTGCTTCTTCAGCTCCATAATTAGATATTCCTACATATAAAGCTTTTCCCTGTTTAACTATATCAGCAAGAGCTGTCATTGATTCTTCTAGAGGTGTATCTGAATCAGGTCTATGATGATAAAATATATCCACATATTCCAATCCCATCCTTTTTAAGCTTTGGTCTAAGCTTGCTATGAGATACTTTCTTGAACCTCCATTTCCATAAGGTCCTGACCACATATCATATCCAGCTTTTGTAGATATTATCATTTCATCTCTATATCTCTTCAAATCAGATTTTAATATTCTTCCAAAATTCTCCTCAGCGGAACCATCTGCTGGCCTTCCATAGTTATTAGCCAAATCAAAATGAGTTATTCCAAGATCAAAAGCTTTGAATAATTTTTTCTTTTGAATGTCTAAGGGTGTTTCCTCTCCAAAATTTTGCCATAATCCTAGAGAAATTACAGGAAGATAAAGTCCGCTATTTCCACATTTTCTATATTTCATATTCTCATATCTTTTTTCATCAGCTACATATTTCATATATTACTCCTTATAACCCTTCTTCCATAGCTACTTGAGGAACTACCTCTATTTCAAGTTCTGCAAGACTTGCTCTTACTAGAATAACCTTATATTTATCTCCAATACTATATATTTTTCCTCCATCCATATCTTTCATCACATATTCTCTATCATCAAATTCATAGTAATGTTTAGCTGCTACTACATCCCAGAAACATTCTACATGTTCCTCAGTTTCAAAGAATACTCTTTTATTACTGAACCCTACAATAGTAGCCTCATATTCTTCTCCAACTTTATCTATCATATATTCTACAAGTTTGATTTTTACACTCTCATCTTCTACTTTCATGGCTGCTCTTTCTGTTTTTGATATGTGAGCAGATATTTGCGGAAGTTCTTCAGCATTTTTAGCTATTACTTTTTTGCTTGGATATCCATGAAGAACAGAATTTAATATTCTATGAACAGTTAAATCTGCATATCTTCTGATTGGTGAAGTAAAATGTGTATAATAATTGGAAGCCAGTCCAAAGTGCCCTAAATTATCAACTGTATATCTTGCCTGTTTTAATGCCATAAGAATAAGTTTATGTACAAGAAGATTTATTCCTCTTTCTTTTGAGTCTTCTATTATCTTCTGAAATTTTTTAGGATGTATCTCATCTAAAGAATGTATTCTATATTTAAATTTACTCAATGTTTCATTCAGATTTTTTATTCTTTCTGGATCTGGTTTTTCATGTGTTCTGTATACTGATGGTATTTCCAGCCAGAAAAGTTTTTCAGCTACAGTTTCATTGGCAGCTATCATAAAATCCTCTATTATTCTTTCAGATTCTCCTCTATCTCTATTTTTAATATATTTTACTTTTCCATTTTCATCAAGAACTAATTTTATTTCAGGAAGATCAAAATCTATACTTCCTCTATTATATTTTACCTGTCTAATTATTTTAGAAAGTTCAAGCATTTCCATTACCATGTCTTTAATATCTGCATATTCTTTTAAGGCTTCCTCTTCTCCTGCTATCATTTTATTAACATTTGTATATGTCATTCTTCTTACACTTTTAATTACAGATTTATAAGTATCAGAATCTACTACCTTACCATTTTGGTCTATTTCCATTTCACATGTAAATGTAAGTTTATCTTCATCAGGATTCAGAGAACATATTCCATTGGATATTTCTTTAGGAAACATAGGAAGAACTCTATCTACTAAATATACTGAATTCCCTCTTTTAAAAGCTTCCTGGTCCAGCATAGACCCTTCAGGTATATAATATGAAACATCAGCTATACTTACTATCAATCTATAATTTCCATTTGAAAGTTTTTTTACATAGACAGCATCATCTAAATCCTTTGCATCATCTCCGTCTATTGTTATTATAGAAAGATTTCTTAAATCTTTTCTTTTTGCTATCTCGTCTTTTGGTATAGTTATTGGTATATTTTTTGCTTCCAATAATACAGGTTTAGAAAAAGTTTCTGACATTCCTTCTCGCACAATAAGAGCTTCAATCATATTATTTGTATTATATGGATCTCCAATTATCTCTATAATTTCTCCTTCAGGTTTCTTTTCATTAGTTCCCCATGAAGTTATTTTTACCACTACAAGCTGTTGACTTTTTGCATCTTTCATCATCCGATAAGGAATATAAATATCTTTTCCAAATGAATGGGTAGGAGTTACAAATCCAAAGTTTTCATTTCTTTGCAGTATTCCAACTATTGTATCTCTTTCTCTCTTTATTACCTTTACTACTTCTCCTTCTTTTTTCTTATCTCCGTTGAGACCTGATGTTATTTTTACTAATACTGTATCTCCATCTAATGCTGAATTAAAATGAGATTTAGGAATAAATATTCCCTCATCAGCAGTGTCAACAAAAGCAAATCTATCTTTTATTATACTGAAAGTTCCTTTTACAAATCCAAGATTTTCAAGAATATTATACTTACCTTTGCTATTTCTCATGAGGTCTCCATCCTCTATCCACTTTTCAAGTATTTCTCTATTTTCCTTTTTATTTTTAAGAGACCATCCTAAAAGTTTTGTTATTTCATCCAACTTCAATCCTTTTCCTTTATCCATAAGTTGTTTAAGTCTTTCTAACTCTTTATCTAAATTCATTTTTCCTCCTTAAGCTGTTTCTTCTTTCAGCCATTTACACATATCTTCAGTATTTTTATGTATTTTTCTTTTTCTATCTGTCAGATATTCTATTTTCTTATCAATTTCCAATATTATCCCTTTGTTTAAATCTTTTTCTACTTCTTTTCTTATTTCATCAACAGCAGGATAATCCCTATTTTTTTCAATTCCGTCTGCAATATATATTATTCTGCCTAAAAGGCTAAGTCCTCTTTTCCCAACAGTATGATATTTTATTCCATTCAGAATATCTTCATCTGTTATTCCAAATTCATTTTTTGCTATTACACATCCTGCAAATCCATGAAGTATTTCATTTATCTCCATATCTTCTTTTGAAAGTTCATTAGAAAAATTTTTTTGACATATATCTTTCATTTTATCCATTTGCATTTCCTTGGCTACATCATGCAGTATCGCCGCTATTCTGCATTTTTTTTCATCAGATCCATATCTTTTTGCCAATTCTGCTGCTTTTTCCTCCACACCTAAGGTATGTATATATCTTTTTTTACTCATTCTTTTTCTAACTTCTTCTCTTAATTTTTCCAGCATAATACTGCCTCCACCAAGTTAAATACATTTCACAGATTTTTATTTCTCGTCAATTTAAGTGTATCATTTTATTTTCTCTTTTCAAAATTTTTTTAATAAAAACTATAATTTCTTGCATTTTAACAAATCTTTAGTTGTTTTTAATCAGAATATATAGTAAAATTATAGTGGATAAGTAAAATCGTCACTTAAATCAATGTTTTTTAGGGGGAATTATGTGCATCAATAAACATGAAGAATTAAAAAAAATTTTTAAAGAATTTAATAAAGCCTATTTTAATGAAAGAGATGCAAAAAAAACTTTATCCTTTTTAGATAACAATATTTTTTCTTTTGAAATATCTGAAACAGATATTATTTATAACTTTGAGGAAACAAAAGTTATGATAACAGAAGAATTAAAAAATGACCCTTCGCCTTATGAAATAGATTTTAAATATTTGGAAGTCTTTACTGTTATTGAAAATCTTTTTTTACTTATCTCTATAATTACTTTAAAAAAACTGTATTCTGAGTCTAATTCCAGCCCTATAAATGTTAGAATGAGTATAGTTATAAAAGAAACCAATAATAAATATAAATTTTCTAAAATATGTACTTCTATTCCAACAGAAAGATCAAATTTTTTTAATTTTGATAGAGAAATTGGTGATATTCATCTCAATGCCAAACATACTGCTTTTGACCTTTTAAATTCCTCTATTCCTGGTGGAATGATAGGAGGATACTATAGAGAGAATTTTCCTCTTTATTTCATAAATAAACATCTTTTAGATAAATTAGAGTATAAGTCTCAAGAGGAATTTATAAAAGATATAAATGGATATGTCATAAATGGAATTCATCCTGAAGATAGAGAATATGTCTGTAAAATTGTTGATTCTTCAGTAAGAGATAAAGATGAGTATGAAGTTGAATATCGTATGAAAAAAAGTAATGGCTCTTATATCTGGGTACTGGACAGAGGTCGTTTGGTACAAACAGAAAATGGTCCTGTTATAGTGAGCATATGTCTTGATATTACAGAAAAAGTCTGCTTACAAAAAAATATAAAGACTATCACTAATAATATTCCTGGTGGAGTATATAAGTTAAAATTTGATGAAGATCTCACAATCATTTATGGTAATGATGGTTTTTATAAAATCCATGGATATTCTCCAGAAGAAATGAAAGTAATGCTTGGTAATAAACTTATTGCTGCTACTCTTCCAGAAGAGATTCCAAAAATAAATGCAATATTAAAAAATGCTCTTAAAAATAGTCTTAAAAATTTTGAATATGAAAAAAGAATAATAACAAAAAATGGAGAAATTAGACACCTCTTAACAAAAGGAGTTTTTGTTAAAGAAGAAAATGAATATGTTATCAATTCCATTGTTATTGATATTACTGATCGTAAAATAATAGAGAATGAACTTAAATTCAATCAAGAAAAGCTTAAACTTGCCATGAATTGTACTAAAAATATTATTTTTGAATATGACTTAGATTCAAAAACTCTAACACATTTAACACTTCCATTTGAAAATAAAAGTCCAAGAATTATTTATAATGTTCCTGAAAGTCGTATAGAAAATGGGGAAATTTTTCCAGAACATGTTGAAAAATATCGTGAAATTTATGAAGATATCCATAATGGAAAAATAAAAAGTTGTTGTACAATCAAAACAAGATTAAAAAATCAAAATTATAGATGGAGCAAAATAACTCTTAATAATATTGTTATTAATAATAACCCAAGCAGAAAAGTTATTGGAATTGTTGAAGATATAACTGAGCATCAAGAATTTCAGCTTTTAAAGCTTTTTCAAATAACTTTAAAAAAAGCTTTGATTGGAGTTGTTATGGGATATGCTTATATTAATCTTTCTCAAAATAATGTCAGTGATATATCTGGTACATGGCAAAAATATTTTGATAAAGATTTAGAGTATCCTTATACATATTTTTTTGAAAAAATGGTTACTCTAGTACATTCAGAAGATAAAGAAAATGTAAAGCAAAACTTTTCAAGAGAAAATATAATGGAAAATGTAAAAAAAGGTAAAAACGAATATTCCCTTAAGTTTAGAACTCTTAAATCAAAAGATGAAATAACTTTGACTCTTCTTAATATAAAAATTATTAGGAATTCTGTGACTTGCTGTTATGAAGCCATCATTTATAGTAAGCATATAGAAACTTATAAAGATTCAAAATATTCTTATAATTCTCCTCCAATTTTACCTCTAAAATTAAAAACTGGAGAAATAACTGATATCCTTACTATGAAAAGAGAAACAAAAATAAATAATCTTGAAAATATTTTAGTTGATTTTAAAAGAATAGCTGAAAATTCTCCTATGGATAATACTCTATTTCAGTATATAATTAATATTCTTGGAAAGTATTATGGTGCTGACCATGTTTCCATTATAAAATATGATGAAGTTCTTCACCAATATATCTGTACTTCTGAGTACTGTCATTTTGAAAAAATGTCTAATAAAGAACATTGGAATGATTTAAAAATAAGAAAGGGATCTGACTGGGAAGTACTTCACGAAAATAGAAAAATTGTAAAAATAAATGATATTGAGTCACTTAAAAATGATGATATTATTAATTATTTAAATTTTACTAAACTTAATATTTCATCATATTTTTCAGTGGCTATCGAAACCTGTCATCAACATTCTTTATATTTGGTCCTTGATAATATTGATACTTCATTTATAAATATGGGATTTTTTGAACTGGTCAGTTATGTAATAGAAAGTAAAATAAAGGATGAGATATTAAAAAATGAATTCTCTTTTTTAGACCATCATGATATGCTTACAGGATTAGCTAATCATAAAAATTTTGTAGAATATAAATGGAATAAAAATTTTCATAATTGTATTTCTTTAGGAATAATAACCTCTGATATCAATGGATTAAAACAACTCAATGAAAAATATGATCCTCATTATGGTGATGAAATAATCATAAAAACTGCCAATGTGTTTAAAAAATATTTTTCAAATGAGAAATTGTTCAGACTTAGTGGTGATGAATTTCTTATTGTTTGTGAAAACATGGATAATGAAACTTTTCAAAGAAATATTGATAACATTAAACTTGAATTTTCAGCTTTTGAAAATGATGGAGTTTCTATAGGCTATTCTTGGGCTGACAATGAAATAGATTTTGATATTCTTCACAAAAATGCTGAGGAATTAATGTATATTAATAAACAAAAATATTATCAAAATACTATTTTTTTAAACAAGCATTACCGTCCTATACTGCTCCAAAAATTATTAGCTGAAATAAAAAACAATGAATATCATGTATTTTTACAACCTAAAATAAATCTTAAAACAAAAAAACTATCTGGAGCTGAAGCTCTTGTTAGGTATATTGATCCTACTGGAAATATTATACCTCCTATTAAGTTTATTCCTTTCCTTGAAAAAGAACGACTCATTAGATATATAGATTTTTTTGTATTTGAAGAAGTCTGTAAACTTTTGCAAAAGTGGAAACATGAAAAGAAAAAATTGGTTCCAATATCTTTAAATTTTTCAAGAAATACACTTCTTGAATCTGAATTTGTTAAAACATTAAAAATAATAATGTCAAAATATAATGTTACAAGTAATCTCATAGAGATAGAAATAACTGAAACAATTGGAGAAATAGATACAAAAATAATTTCAAATATAAATAAAGATATAAAAAATGCTAATTTCTTAGTTTCACTTGATGATTTTGGAAGTAAATACAGCAATATCAGTCTATTTACTACATTGGAATTTGATACTTTAAAATTAGATAAAAGTCTTATTGAAAAACTCCAAATAAGTCCAGAAAAGCAAATAATTGTTAAAAGTGTCATTAATATGTGTAAAGAAATGAATGTAAAAACAGTTGGAGAAGGAGTAGAAACAGAAGAACTTAATACTCTTCTCACAACTTTAAAATGTGACTATGCTCAAGGTTATCTATATAGCAGACCTATTTCTATAAAAGAATTTGAAAAAAAATATTTTTAATTTAAAACTTAAAAAACAAAAAAGAGAATAACTTGGAAAATAAAACAAGTTACTCTCTTTTTTATTAAGTTATATACTTATATTTCTGTTATAAAATTTACTCAAATTTTTACTTCCATCTTTTCCATTTATTAATATTTTTACCTTGCTGACATTTCCAAGTTCTGTTAAACTGTTTACTATTGAATAGATATTTAAAAGATTTTTACGACTGTTATCGTCCATTTCTTTCCCTTGAGGACTCAGATCAACATATGCTGTATCACCACTAAAGTATAAATTCAAAATAGTGATATCTTTATTTTCAAGAAAACCTTCATTTTGAAGAACTTCAATAACTTTAGCTACAACTTTAGCAGATTTATCTCTTTTACTTTGACTTTCTTCTATATTTTCATCTTTTTTAACAAGTCCTCCATTATCCGTTCCTGGAATATATATTATTACTTTTTCTTTAGCTTTTTCTTCTCTATTTACTCCATCAGCATCAACTGTTTTTATTCCTTTATCTTTTACAATATTAAAATATGTTATTCCACATACTACAGCAACTATCCATATTCCTATTAATGCTCCTAACCATTTTTTACTCACTGTTTCACCTCATTGATTAATAAAAATATCCTCTTACCATTTCTGCTATCTCTTTTGCCATCTTCTTTTGATATGCTGGATTTGTTATTTTTTGAAGATCACTCTTATTACTTATAAAGCCTACTTCTACCAAAACACTTGGTCCATTAAATCCCCTCAATACAGCAAAGTTAGCTCCATGTATTCCCCTATTTTTCAATCCTATTGCTTCTGCTAAGGCATTATTTGTTTTTCTCGCAAATCCAATAGAACTTTCCTGATTTTTCTTATATGCAAGTTCTCCCATTATTTGAGCTATATCACTACTATTTTCTCCATATTTATCTCCAAAACTGTTTTCAAATGAAGCTATTCTTTCAGCATATGGTGAAGATTTTTTAGAAAAATAAAAGACTTCCACTCCATTCATTTTACTTGATACTGCAGCATTGGCATGTATACTGATAAACATATTTGCTTTTGCTTTATTAGCTATTTTTGGACGTTGTGATAAACTTACAAAGACATCTGTATCCCTAGTCATAACAATATTGAAATCTTTCTTTAATTCATCTCTTAAATACTTACTTACTGCTAATGTTACCGTTTTTTCATAGTATTTCTTAAATCCAATTGCTCCTGGATCTTTTCCTCCATGTCCAGCATCTATAGCTATAGTAAATTGTTTTTTCTGAGATTTATCATTGAAAGTAAGAACAAAATCATTTCCCTTTGAAGTAACTCCACCATTATAGCTGATATTTTTTCTCAGTTTAATAAAAAATCCAACTGATCCACTATAATCTACAACTTCAATACTTTCTATATATTTTCCTGTAAACTTTTTACTATCTATTTTTCCAGTAAGAGTACTATCTGGAAATTCTAAAAAAATCAACTTGTTGTATTCATCATAATTCATTGTATATTTTGGTTTTTGTGATCCTGAAAAATCCATAGTAAGAACAGCACCATTTAATTTTACTGATCTGATAGTTCCAGCAAAGGAAAGTACTGTTAAAAACAAAAATAAAAAAATTGTAAGTATCCTCTTCATCTCATGTCCCCGCTTTATTAAAGAAAAAACGACAATGTTCATTGTCGTTTTATTTCAATTACTATAATACTCTAGAAATAGCCCCTTTAGTAAAAGTTACTTTTACACCTTTATCAACTCTTAATTCAACATAATCTTCACTTACAGAAACTATTGTACCTTTTATTCCACCAACAGTAACTACTTCTGATCCTTCTTTTAGTGACTCCATCATTTCTTTTTGTTTCTTTTGTTTTTTCTTGTTTGGTAATATTAATAAGAAGTAGAATACAGCTATCCATACTACAAAAGTTAGTGCCATACCACCATATTTACCTAATAATTGTTCCATTGTTAATCCCCCTCATTTAGAAAAGCTTTGTTAAAAGTATAACATATCACAAGCTTTTTTTCAATTTTTTCTATGATTTATATAGCTTTTTTCAACATTCTATTTAAAAAAAGCTTTTATCTTATCTTTTAAGGTTTTATTTTTTTTATAGTTCTTATCTTTCAAGCTGTCATCAAAAGCTTTTAATAATCCTTTTTGTTTATCATTAAGATCAGTAGGTGTCTCTACCACTACCTGTACTAATTGATCACCAACCATTGAACTTCTAAGAGATTTTATTCCTTCTCCTCTTAATTTAAAAAGTTTTCCAGTTTGTGTTCCTGCAGGTATTTTTATATTTTTCTTACCATTCAGAGTAGGAATTTCCACTTCTCCTCCAAGAGCAGCCACTGTGAAAGTAATAGGCACCTCACAAAGTATATCATCTCCTCTTCTTTGGAACAGGTCATGTTCTTTTACTCTTATTATTACATAAAGATCTCCATTAGGTCCACCAGTTTCACTAGCTTCTCCCATTCCATCTAATCTAAGTTTTTGTCCATCATCTATTCCTGCTGGTATTTTTATTTTCTTTTCTACAGTTTCCTTTACAACACCAGTTCCATGACAAGTTTTACATTTCTTTTCAGGTATTTCTCCCTTACCATGACATTCATCACATTCTACATAGCTTTCAAAATTTCCAAGTATAGTTCTTTGAACTGTTTTTATTCTTCCAGAACCTCCACACTTAGGACATTTTTTCATTGCACTTCCTGGTTCAGCTCCGCTTCCATTACAAGTACCACATTTTCCATTTCTTTTATATTTTATTGTTTTTTCAACACCTTTTGCAGCTTCTTCAAGAGTGATCTCTACCTGATACCTCAAATCTGCTCCTGGTTCTACATAATTTCTTCTAGAACTTCCTCCGCCAAAGCCACTGAATCCTCCGAATCCGCCAGAGCCTCCTCCAAAGAATGAACTGAATATATCTTCGAATCCTTCACTGCTGAATCCTCCACTAAAGCCTCCAGCTCCTGGTCCACCCTGTTCAAAAGCTGCATGCCCAAATCTATCATATTGAGCTCTTTTTTCCTTATCTGATATCACCTGATATGCTTCATTTACCTCTTTGAATTTTTCTTCAGCATCTTTTTTCTCTTTTTCTTTAGCATTGCTGAATTTATCAGGATGATATTTCATGGCAGCTTTTCTGTATGCTTTCTTAATATCAGCTTCAGAAGCATCTTTTGCTACTCCTAATACTTCATAATAATCTCTTTTTGCCATTTAATATTTTCCTCCATTTCTATACCTAAAGTATTATATCACAATTTTCAATATAACATGATATATTTTTATATAAATTATAAAATAGTTATATCTAATGCCCTATGATATACTTCAGCTTTTTTAATTTTTTCTATTCCTATTTTTTCTTTAAGGTCTCCTGAAGCATTATCAAAATCTGATATTCCATTCCAAGGCTCCAGACATATGTATTCTGCACCTGGTTTATTCCAAAATGCTATATATTTGAACCCTTTATATACAAGTTTTATTCCTCTACTGTTTTTTCTGTTTTTTAAATAAACAACATTTGAATTTGGATTTTCTATGATAAGGGCATCATTTGCAAAAGTATTTCTATCCAAATTAAGTATTTTTCCTTCAAAAGCTTTTATTTTCTTCTGAGAAGATATCAATGTTCCATTAAAAGTATTTACTTCTCCAGTTTCTTCTTTTTCAAACTCCAAATAGTAATCTGAAAATTCTATTTCCTTACCTATAGGAATATTAAATGCTGGATGTGCTCCTAATGAAAAATACATTTCCTTTCCTCCTGTATTTTCTATTTTATATTCTATTCTTAAGTTTTTATCTTTTATTATATATTTTACATAAAGTTTAAAATCAAAAGGATACACTTTTTTTGTTTTGTCATTTGAAGTCAAAAGAAATTCCAAATAGTTGTCTCCTTGACCACTCATCTGAAATTCACAGTCTCTTGCAAAGCCATGTTTCAAACTAAGATTGTACTCTTTTCCTTCATAAAAATATCTGCTATCTTTCAAAGCTCCAACAAAAGGAAATAATATTGGAGAACTTTTTGCCCAGTATTTAGGATCTTTCTGCCATATATACTCCATATCTGTTATTAAGTCTTTCATTCCTACAAGTTCTGCACCTAAGCTCTCTATTCTTATTTCCATCAAATTATTTCTTAAACTATACTCCATTTTTATCTCCTATAATCAGCTTCTTCCAGGTCTAATAGATATTCTTTTCTGAAAATACCCCCTCCATATCCTGTTAGCTTTCCATTTTTACCTATGACTCTATGACAAGGAATTATGATTGGAATAGGATTATTGTGATTAGCTCCGCCGATAGCTCTGACAGCTTTTGGATTTTTTACAGATACTGCCTGTTCTTGATAACTTCTTGTCTCTCCATACGGAATATCTAATAAAGTTTTCCAAGCTTCCTGCTGAAATTCAGTTCCTTGGCTTATATCAAGTTTTATATCAAATATTTTTCTTTTTTTGTCAAAATATTCTTTCAGCTGCTCTATACATTTTTCTACTTCTTTTGAGTATATTTCTTCTAATTTGATATCTACAAAATTAATATTACTGATACCATCTTTTTCTTCACATACTTCAAGCAAACCTAAGCCTTCTATCTCCAAGTATCCTCTTCCCCTCATTTTTCCTCCTTAATTCTATTAAAAATGATTAACTTCAATCACCAGAAAGGGAATAGAGTAAAGTACCCTATTCCCTCTATTGGTTTTCCTTTTCAGGAATTTATTCAATTAATTATTAGTCAACAACTTCAGCGTCTGCTACATCATCATCAGCTTTCTTTTCTCCACCTTGAGCTCCTGCTCCTTGTTCAGCCTGTGCTTTAGCTTGTGCTTCTTTGTAGATTTCTTCAGCAAATTTGTGAGCTACTTGTGATAAATTTTCCATAGCTTTTTCTATTTCTTCTTTATCTTCTCCATCTTTTACTTTTTTAAGTTCTTCTATTGCTGTTTCAATATCTTTCTTCTCTTGTTCAGTAGCTTTATCTCCATATTCTTTCAGAGATTTTTCAGTTGAAGCAATAAGCATATCCGCCTTATTTCTAGCTTCTACTAATTCTTTGAATTTTTTGTCTTCAGCTTCGTTAGCTTCAGCTTCTTTAGTCATTCTGTCAATATCTTCTTTAGATAAATTAGTAGATCCAGAAATAGTTACTGTATTTTCTTTTCCAGTTCCTAAATCCTTAGCTGATACATGAACAATTCCATTAGCATCTATATCAAATGTTACTTCAATTTGAGGTACACCTCTTGGAGCTGCAGGAATTCCTTCAAGATTAAATTCTCCTAGTTTATGGTTATCTGAAGCTTTTGCTCTTTCACCTTGCAATACATTGATTGTTACTGCTGGTTGATTATCTACAGCTGTTGAATAAACCTGTGATTTTTTAACTGGAATAGTAGTATTTTTTTCAATCATTTTAGTAAATATTCCACCTAAAGTTTCTATTCCTAATGATAATGGAGTTACATCTAGCAACAGAACGTCTTTAACATCTCCCATTAGTACTCCACCTTGAATAGCTGCTCCTGCTGCAACAACTTCATCTGGATTAATTCCTTTATTAGGTTTTTTTCCAAAGAATGATTCTACCCATTCCTGAACTGCTGGTATTCTTGTAGATCCTCCTACTAATAATACTTCATTAATTTCTGATGGATTCAATCCTGCATCACTTAAAGCAGTTTTTGTAGGTCCTTGAGTTGCTTCTACTAAGCTTTTAGTTAAATCATTAAATTTTGCTCTTGTTAATTTCATTTCTAAATGTTTAGGTCCTGTAGCATCCATAGTAATGAATGGTAAAGATATAGAAGTTTCCATCATTGTAGAAAGTTCTTTTTTAGCTTTTTCAGCTGCATCTTTAAGTCTTTGGTATGCCATTTTATCATTTGAAAGGTCAATTCCAGTTTCTTTTTTAAATTCAGTTGTTAGCCATTTAATAACTTCATTATCAAAGTCATCTCCTCCTAAATGGTTATTTCCTGCTGTTGATATAACTTCAATAACTCCATCAGCTATTTCTAATACAGATACATCAAATGTACCTCCTCCTAGGTCAAATACTAGAACTTTTTCTTCTTTTTTCTTTTCAAGTCCATAAGCAAGTGCTGCTGCTGTTGGTTCATTGATTATTCTTTTTACATCTAATCCTGCAATAACTCCAGCATCTTTTGTTGCCTGTCTTTGTGAGTCAGTAAAGTAAGCTGGTACAGTAATAACTGCTTCAGTTACAGGTTCTCCTAAATAAGCTTCAGCATCTTTTTTTAATTTTTTAAGTGTCATAGCTGAAATTTCCTGTGGAGTATATTTTTTTCCAAATATTTCTACCTTATAATCAGAACCCATATGAGTTTTGATTGAACTTACAGTTGATAGTGGATTAGTTATTGCCTGTCTTTTTGCAATTTCTCCAACTATAATTTCTCCATTCTCTTTAATGTTTACAACTGATGGTGTTGTTCTTGCTCCTTCAGAGTTAGGAATTATTGTAACACTTCCTCCCTCCATTATTGCTACACAAGAGTTTGTTGTTCCTAAGTCGATTCCTATTATTTTACTCATTATTAAATACCTCCTAAAATATCTTCTATATTTAAAACTATTTTTTATTATAAATTATATTAAAGTTCTTATTAACCTCTTTTAGATACTTTTACCATTGCTGGTCTTATCACTTTTCCCTTCATTGTATAACCTTTTTGAAGTTCAAGGATAATAGTATCATCTTCAAATTCAGGATTATCTTCTACCATTACAGCATGATGATACAATGGGTTATATTTTCCTTCTACTTTTATTGGTTCTACACCTTCAGTTTCCATGATACCTTTTAACTGTCCAAGTATCATATCTACACCTTTTACAAGTCCATCAAAATCTTTTGTTGCTTCTGATGCTGATATGGCCCTCTCTAAATTATCTACTCCATCTAACAGCTTTGTAACTATTTTTTCAGAAGCAAATTTTCTCAATTCTTCCATTTCTTTTTCTTTTCTTTTTGTAAAATTTTGAAAATCAGCCTGTTTTCTGAGATAAGCTTGCTTCCAGTCCTCAACTTCTGCTTTTAGTTTTCCAATTTCTTCTTCAGTATTTTTTTCTTCTTTTTCACAACAGCAAGATCCTTTTTCTTCATCATGACCTTTACATCCACATTCTTTTTTTTCTTCTTCTATTATATTTTCTTCAAAAGTTTCAACTTCCTTTTTCATTTCTTTATCTAATTCTTTTTCCAGTTCTTTTTCTTTGTCATTTACCATTTATTTCATCCTTTCGTTCTGTTTTATTTAACATTTTATTTACTTCCTGAGTTACATACTTTATCAGTCCCATAGTTTTTGAATATGCCATTCTTTTGGGACCTATTACTCCAAGTATTCCTTGAGAAGCTCCAGCCTTATATAATGAATATACGAAGCTATAGTCTTCTAATCCTTTTATTCCTAATTCTTCTCCAAATACTACATTCACTTTTCCATAGGAACTATCCCTGTTTTTTACAAGTTGTTCAAACAAAAGTTTCATATCTTTTCTATGATGGAAAAGTTCTAAGACTTCTGATACCTCATTAACATTTTTATCTTTAAAAATACTTGGAACATTGTTTATAAACAGTTTACTATCATCTTCATACTGTTCTATACCATCTGTTAATAATTTTTTTCCTAAAATAAATTTTTCAATATTTCCTAAATTTATTTCATAGTCTGCTACTTTTTTATTCAACTCTTTTGATATCACTTCAAGTTCTTCTTTAGAAATAGACTGGTTAAGGATTATCTTTTTTGTTTTTACAGCTCTGTTTTCCATAACTATCACAGCTAAAACCAAGAATTCATCTATATGTATCAATTCAATTCTTTTTATTCTTTCTACCATAGTACTTGGTTCTATCGCTATACCTGCATAAGTAGTCATCTTTGAAAGAAGAGAAGAAGTTTTCTGTAAGAGCAGATCAAGTTCATTAACTCTATGTTCATACTCAAGTTCTATGTTATTCTTTTCCTCTTTTGTAAGTTTTTCAACTTTCAGCAGTTCATCAAGATAATATTTGTATCCTTTGTCTGTAGGAATCCTTCCAGAAGATGTATGGGTTTTTGATATATATCCCATATCCTCCAAATCAGCCATTACATTTCTGATAGTTGCTGACGAAAGGTCAATCCCATATTTTTTTACCAAAGTTCTTGAACCAATAGTATCTCCAAAAGTCAAATAATAATTTACTATTGCGTTTAATACTAACTTTTCTCTTTCTGAAATAGACATCTTTCATCACCTTTTTGTTAGCACTCATCAAAGTCGAGTGCTAATTCTCAATTAAAAAGATACATCAATTTTATATATTTGTCAATACTTTTTTGATTTTTTTTTATTTTTTCATTGTTTCTCTCCCTCTAAAATTAATACAATTTTCTGAAAACTGATCATACATATATTTTTAAACAATTTTAATAATTGAAAAATATAAAATTAAATAGTATAATCTTTATTACAAAAGGCTTACATCTAAGGGAGGACAAATGTTAGTATTAAAAATTTTAGGAGTTATTGCAGTCATTATTGGAATAATAGCTGCTGTTGGTATTTTAAATCAAAAATGTATAGAAAAGTTTCAAGTACCACTATTTTCAAAAGGTACTGCTGGAGGTATATTTGTTGCTGCAATCTGTTTATTCATTGGAATGATATGGTATCAAGAGGCTGCAAAAGCCAATGGAGATACACTGAATGGAATTGTGTTATTAGTGCTAGGAGGAATAATAACTATTGGAATCCTTATTTCATCTTATATAAAAACTAATATTATCTTTGGAACTTTAGCAGCTGTAATCCATATTTTTCTTCTTATTTTAATGACATATCTAGGTGTTCCTTTATTTATTATCTATATTATAGGAAGTCTAATACTTATATTCAGTTCAAAACCTGTTTATGTGGTTAATAAATAATTGAACTAATAAAAAAAACTGCCCTGAAAATATAGGACAGTTTTTTTATATATATATTATAGAAAAAATTCTGCCAGCATACACCTAACAGAACCTCCACCATATCTTTCAATTGTAGGAATATCTGAATAAACTATTTCTGCTGATTTTTCTATTATTTTCCTTTGATCCTCTCTTAAAATATCATTAGCTGACTTAGACATTACCAATATTTTATTTCCATCTTTTTTTCTAAGTTCAAGAGCATTTCCTAAAAAATGATTTGTCTGTTCTTCTGTTATCTCTATAAGTTCTTTTCCAGAATCCAATATAGATTTTCTTACTCTTACTTTTTCCTTTTCATCTTCTATTGAATCTAAGAATATAAGGACATATTCTTCTCCAATAGTCATCAAAACATTAGTATGATATATAGGAACTTTTTTTCCATCTACAGTCTGTTTTCCAGAAAAACTTACAGGTTTATAATCCATAATTTCACAAAATTCTTTAAAAAGCTCCTCATTTGTTCTTTTTGATAAACTTGCATATGCAATTTTATTTTTTCTATCCAGACACATACTCCCAGTTCCTTCAAGTATTCTCCCTGTTTTTTCATTTTCAGTAAGATCTATTATTTTTAATGCCTCTTTATCTTTTACAAAGTCTAAAACTTTAGAAGTCCTTTCTAGTCTCCTATTTTCTGCATACATAGGATATAGTATCAATGTTCCATTTTTATGTGTACTAAACCAGTTATTAGGAAAAATACTGTCAGGTGTATGAGGCTCCTTAGTATCTTGTATAACTAATACTTCTATAGTTTTTTCTCTCAATTTTTCTGCTAAAGCATCAAATTCAATCACTGCTTTTTTTTGAAGTTCTTTATCATCTTTATAATCATTTTTTTGATAAAGGTTATCTTTAGCTGTTTCACAGTTATAGGTAAATGCTGCTGGTCTAACCATTAAAACCCTATTTGTTAAAAAATTTTTCAATTTTTTATCCTCCTTATATAATAAATTTTATACCTATGCAGATAAATTTTAACACTGTTTCTATAATTATTTCCACTTTATTATTTCAATAAAAAAAGAAAGATGTTCATAAACTAAAATAAATTTCTAAAATTTTCAATATTTCAAAATTTTATTAGTTTTTTACATCTCTCTAATTTTTATACTATTTTATTTGTTTTTTAAGGACTTCTGATACAGCAGAATCAAATTCACTCTTACCTGCTGTTCCTTTTCTTTCTTGTTCTAATATATATTCTTCCCTTTCTTTTGAAACTTTTATTATTTCTTCTCTTATCTTCTTACGAGTATCTATAATACTTTGAATATAACCTTCTCTTGCTTCTAGAGACATTTTCTGCATATTTTCAGGAAGTTCGTTAGCTTTGATATCTTTTAAAGAAACCTCATCATTTTCTACTGCCTGTACTAAATCTTCTTTAGAATAACTATATTTATTTATTGCTTTATTTATTGCTCTTGAAGCTTTTGCTTCTACTGGTGCTGCTTCTACAGAATGTTTTTCTGAATCAAATTTTTTCACAGCTTCAGTTCTTACTTCTGTACTACCATATGTTATATATGTTTTATCAATTCTTTTATTTAATTCATAAAGTTTATCATCATAAGGAGTTGTTACAACTTTTACCCCTCCATCTCCAGATATATGGAAATATTCTCCTCCACCAAATTGTGCTATTGCTTTCCAATAACGATCTGTATTTGGCATATTTCCACATTGAATAGTATTTATAATAATTCCTTTGCTTTTAGCTTTTTTTGCAGTAACACCAGTATCAGGAGAATCATTATAATCATCATGAGGAGGTGCATCTCCCACTAGAAATATTATCTGTGATAAGTTTTCTCTAGGTGCTGACCACTGGATTACTTCCAAGCTCTCATGAAGTGCTTTTCTTACATCTTCAGGATCATCTCCACCACCTTGAGCTTTATATTCCATTAATACACTATATATCTCATCTAAATTTTCATTAAGCTGTGTAACCTTAGTCACATAAACATCTCCACGATCTCGATAAGCTACTAAGCCAATTTTTACTTTTGAATCTTTGTGAGTTTGCATTACCTCATTCACTATGCTCCATATTTTAGTTTTAGCACCTTGAATAAGTCCTCCCATCGATCCAGTAGTATCCAGTACAAATACAATTTCAACATCTTTTTCTTTTGCCTTTGTCTGTTCAACTGCTGTTGTTTCTGGTTTTGACTCTGTTGCAAATACTGCTGCTACAGAAAAAATAAAAACCATTAGTAATGATAAAGCTTTTTTCATAAACTCCTCCTAGTTAACTTGTTTTTAGTATATAAAGTCTAATAATAATACCCATAAATTATATAGTAGAAAAATGCATCAATGACATAAACTGAAAGAAATACATATCCTGCAAGCATTATCAGAGATAAAAGTACTCCTATCCCACCATCTAAACATTTTTCTTTTCCAGCCAATATATCTTTTTTTACTTGTAAAAAATACCAATAATTTCCAAAGGTTCCTAGAATCACACTGGCTACTAGCCCAGATATTCTTGTTAAGTCAATCCTTAAAAAAATCATAAGTATATCTGTAAGAATAAAAGCTATAATGAGATACATTATAATTTTATACATTCCTCTATATCCTAACCATATCATTCCTAAAAAAAGAGCTGCTGGATTGAATTTTTTCCCTTCTCTCCATATTCCCATATAATAATCTGCTTTCTTTCCTACATATACCTTTATTTGTTCCTCATTTTCATCTATAAATTTAAGTTCTTCATCTTTCAATTTCCATGACATATATCCCACTCCTGTTCTTTTTAATTAAATTGTAGCATAGACAGAAAAATATCTCTACATATTAATAGTTGCTTTTTTTATTGAAAACTGCTAATTGCAGTTGCTTTAATTTTCATTTAATTTCATTAAATCTAATTTTTTAGCTGTATATTTTTCATAAAAAAAGCAGACCAAAAAAGATCTGCTTTAAATAAATATTTTAATTATTTCAATATTGCTCTTGCTACCTCTCCATCTATCTCATCAGGTGTCACAGTAGGAGAAAATCTTCCAATTATCTCTCCATCTTTTCCTATAAGAAATTTAGTAAAATTCCATTTTATTTCTTTACCTAATAATGTTTGTCCTAATTTTTCAAGTTTTTCTTTAAAAGAATCTGTTTCTCTATTTTTTATCTCTTCATTTGCTCTGTCTTTTAAATATATATATAAAGGATCTGCATCTTTTCCATTTACATCTATCTTAGCAAATGTCTTAAATTTAGTTCCATATTTTAATTGACAAAATTCAGCTATCTCTTTACTACTTTCTGGTGCCTGTTTCAAGAATTGATTACTTGGAAAATCTAATATTTCAAATCCTTTATCACGATATTTTTCATAGAGTTTTTCAAGTCCTTCATATTGAGATGTAAGTCCACATCTTGTAGCAGTATTTACTATGAGCAATACTTTTCCTCTATATTTTTCCAATGTTTCTTCTGTTCCATCTACATTTTTAACTTTAAAATCATAAATAGTCATTTTAGTACCACCTCTCTAAATTTTTTATGTCTCATATATATTATTCAAGCAGTTTCTAAAATTCTTTTTTTCTTTGATATTTTTAATTTTTATTATTTTCTTGTACTATCTTATTTATGATTTTTCCATTTTTATAATGCTCATATACAAATTCATCATCAGCTGTATTCCAAGTAACTTTCAGCTCTAAATTTTTATTAATATCATAGTTATACTCTTCACCATATTTAGAATCATCATCTTTGAATGTTATTTTATTTATAATCCTTCCATCTGAATGATACATTTCCCAAATTCCTTCTTTTTTTCCATGAACATATATCCCTTTTTCCTGTATCTGTCCATTTGGATGATAACTTATACTATCTCCATTTTCAAACCCATCCATATAGTTAAGTTCTTTAGCTATTTTTCCATTTGAATAATATTCTGCTGAATATCCCTCAGCCTTTCCATTTAAATATGTTGTTTCTCCCATAAGACTTCCATCTTCATAGTATTCTCTTCCTTTTCCTTGAGCTCTTCCCTTTTTAAAAGTGCCTTTCACCTTCAGCTGTCCATTCATATAATATTGTTCAAATGTCCCTGAAAGTTTATCTTCTTTCCATTCTGTTATTTCCAAAAGACTTCCATCTGGATAATATGTAGTTCTTTTTCCTGTAAGTTTTCCATCTTCATATATAGAATCTTGATGAAGTTTTCCATCTTCTCCACAATAACATCTTACTATTCCATGTTTTTTTCCATTTTTAAACCCTATTTCCTTTTGAAGTTTCCCATTTTCATTAAATTCTACATATTTTCCATGCAAGGTCTCATTTTTATAAGAATATTCTGTTGATAATGTCCCATCTTCATAATACTTTTTTACCTTTCCATGTTTTTTTCCATCTTTAAATTTTTCTATTGCTGCTAATTTACCATTTGGATAAAAACTTTTCTTTGTTCCTGTAAAGGGCTTCTTATCTCCTATTCTATAGATTATTCCATTTCTTCTTTCTAGTTCTATATTTTCTGCTTTTTTTAGAAAACATCCTGTGAAGAATAAAAGCATTAACAAAGTACATGAAACCAATAATTTTTTCATTATTTTCCCCTTTTATATAAGCATTCCTTAGCTGTAAAATTACTTTAATTATTCTTTTATTGATTTTAGAGCTGCTCTTTCAGCATGTATTGCTGCTGTATCAAATAAAGGAATAATTGTATCTTTCTGTTGTACTAAAAGACCAATCTCTGTACAACCAAGTATAACTCCCTGTGCTCCTTTTTTTACTAATTTATCCATTACATCAAGAAATCTCTTTTTAGACAGTGGCAATATCTTTCCAAGACACAATTCTTCATAAATTACTCTATTTACTTCCACTCTGTCTTCATCATCAGGAATTACAACTTCTATCCCTCTGTCTGTTAATTTATTTTTATAGAATTCCTGTTCCATAGTATATTTTGTTCCCAATAGAGCAACTTTTTTTATTTCTTTTTTATCCAGTTCATCTGCTGTTGCCTCTGCTATATGAAGTATAGGAATATTAATATTTCTCTGAATATCTGGAGCTATTTTATGCATTGTATTTGTACATATAACTACAAAATCTGCTCCTGCTTTTTCTAAGTTTTGTGCTGCTTCTGTTAAAATTTCTGCACTTTTATTCCATTCACCTTTTGCCTGACATTCTTCTATTTCTTGAAAATCTACACTGAAAAGAACCAATTTTCCAGAATGAAGTCCTCCAAGTTTCTCTTTTATTGTTCTATTAATTATTTCATAGTAAGTAACTGTACTTTCCCAGCTCATTCCACCAATCAAACCTATTGTTTTCATTCTATTCCTCCTTGTTTTTCAATACTTTCTTTATATATTATATAATTATAAAAAAGATTTGTATATAAAAAACCATTTATAAGATCAATTTGTTTTTATTTATTTTTATATATAGATATGTTATAATTAAAATAAAGTACCCATATTTTTTTAGTATTTTATTATAATATTAAATTAAAGGAGGTAATATGAGTCAATCATTTCAAAAGAATAATGCACACTACATAAAAGTAAAAGGAATTTTATCAGCTAAAAATGGAATGAACCTCTATCGTGGCTGTTCTCATGGCTGTATCTATTGTGATTCAAGAAGCACTTGTTATAGAATACTTCATGACTTTGAAGACATTGAAATCAAAGAGAATGCTGTTGAATTATTAGAAGAAACGCTTAAACGCAGACGAAAAAAATGTATGATAGGTACTGGTTCTATGACAGATCCTTATATTCCTCTTGAATTAAAAATTGAAAATGTCAAAAAAACACTGGATTTAATATATAAATATGGTTTCGGTTTTACTCTTATAACAAAATCAGATATGATATTGAGAGATTTAGATTTATTGAAAAAAATAAATGAAAAAACAAAGTGTGTAGTTCAAGTCACTTTAACAACCTATGATGAAGATTTATGTAAAAAAATTGAACCTAATGTGAGTACTACAAAAAAACGTTTTGAAGTATTAAAAAAATTAAGAGATGCAGGAATACCAACAGTTGTATGGCTCTGTCCTATCCTTCCTTTTATCAATGATACTTATGAAAATATCAATGGAATTCTAAATTATTGTATTGAAGCTAAAGTTTATGGAATTATATGTTTTGGAATTGGTATGACGCTTCGAGAGGGGAGTAGAGAATATTTTTATCAGCAATTAGACAGATTATTTCCTCATATGAAAGAAAGATATATTCGTACTTTTGGAAATAAATATGAAATAATAAGTCCAAACAACAGGAAACTGATGGAATTATTCCATAAAAAATGTTCACAGCATGGAATTATAAATGATAATAAAAAAATATTTGAATATCTCAGTACATTTGATGAAAAACATACTTTTTCTCAATTAAACTTATTTTAAATTATATAATAAAAAATGACTAAGAAGTTATAAAATAATTTCTTAGTCATTTTGATATTTTATTCTTATTGTATCTATTTTGGTTTTAAACTTTTATTCCGTCTAAAAAATACTTTCCATATTTACTACTGGGGTTTTTAAAAAATTCAACAGTTTCTCTTATCTCCTGAACTTCTCCTTTATATAAAAGAAGTACCCTATGGGAAATATTATATACAACTCCTAAATCATGAGAAATAAAAATAAAGGTAGTGTTATATTCTTTATTAAATTTCTTGATAAGATTTAATATCTGATTCTGTATTGAAAGATCTAGGGAAGCTACTGGTTCGTCACATACTACAAGCTTTGGTTTCATTATCATAGCAGCTCCAATGACTACCCTCTGCCTCTGTCCTCCACTTAATTCTGATGGATATTTTACTCCACATGTTTCTTCTAGTCCTATCTCTTTAAGCATAGCTTTTACTCTTTCTTCTCTTTCTTTTTTATCTTTGACACCATTTACTTTCAATGGTTCTTCCAGTATCTTTCCTATTTTCATAGCAGGGTTTAAAGAACTGTATGGATCTTGAAATACCATCTGTACTTCTTTTTTTACCATTTCTTTAAGAGGACGTCCCATAAGCATTATATTCCCACTGCTCTCTTTTTCTATTCCTAAAAGTATCTTTCCAATAGTGGATTTACCTGCTCCTGACTGCCCAATAATTGAAAATATTTCTCCTTCTTTTACATCAAAAGTTACATCTTTCAATATCTGCTTTTTCTCTTTGGAAAAAAGATTTCTTGAACTATAATATTTATTTAGATTCCTTACCTCTAAAAACATCTTATTCTCCTCTTGTCCACAGAGTTTTTGAAAAATTTATAAGCTTTTTTACATAATGGTGTTCTTGATGCCTAAATATTCCCTCACAGCTGTTTTCTTCTACAATATTTCCTTTGTACATAACACAAGCTCTGTCTGCAAAGTTTTTTATAGAATCTAAATCATGTGAAATAAAAAGTATAGATATTCCAAGTTCTTTTCTTATATTCTTAAAAAGAGCTAATACTTCCCTTTTTGTTCTCATATCTAAAGCAGTAGTTACTTCATCTGCTATCAATACCTCTGGTTTTCCTATTAATGCTCCTGCTATAACAACCCTTTGTCTTTCTCCTCCACTTGTTTCATGAGGATATTTTTTTAAAAATTTATCAATTTCTTTTATTCCAACTTTTTCTAAAAGAGCTGTTACTTCCTCTTTCCATTTCCCATTATTTCCATAGTGTGATTCATAAAGTCTTCTTAATTGACTCCCTATCTTTATCGTTGGATTTAATGATATAAAGGCATTTTGAAAAACTGCTCCTATTTTACAGTTTTTTTCAAACTTTTCAAAATGGATTATACTTCTCTCTGGAAGTATTCCCAATATAAATTTAGTGGTCAAAGTCTTTCCGCTTCCAGACTCTCCTACAAGAGCTACTATCTCGCCCTTTTCCATATGAAAACTCATATCTTTTAAAAGTACCTGTCCATCAATTTCCAGATTTAATTTTTCTATATCTATTATCATTAGAATCTTTTTCCTCTCTTTTCAAGTTTATTCATCTGATAAACTGTGAATATTATAGCAAGTCCCGGAGCTATAGTAAACCATGGGGCTGATAAAAAATATGACTGTGACTGATTTAAAATATTTCCCCATGTAGGATATGGAGGTTGTATCCCCAATCCAAGATATCCCAACCCTGCCTCTGTTAATATTGCTCCTGCAAATCCAGTTGTAAAACTGATAAGAACAGATTTCATTATATTAGGAAGTATATGATAGAAAATTATTCTTAAATCTGATACTCCATATGTTTTAGCTGCTACTACATATTCCATATTTCTCTCTTTTTTCACAAGTCCTCTTACCATATTTACACATCTTGGAAGGTAAATAAGAAAAATTGCTACTATCATTGACATAAATCCTGTCTTTAAAATTATTATTACTCCAAGAGCTATTAATATTGAAGGAATAGCTATTATTACCTCTATAAAAGATGTAATAACAGAATCTAAAGTTTTTCCATAATAACCTGCTATACTTCCTATCATTGTTCCTGCAATTACAGAAAGTGCCACAGAAACAGAAGCTATAAGGAGAGTATAAAAAGACCCAAGCACAAGCCTGCTGAAAATATCCCTTCCTAAATTATCACACCCTAATAAATTTTTTAAACTTGGACCTGCAAGTATCATATCATTATTCATAGCATAAGGATTCTGATAAAAATATGCTGTTATTATTAAAAGGAGCATAAGTACAATGTATCTTTTTTTCATTCTACTCCCCTCCTCTTATTCTAGGATCAATAACTGAATAGAGGATATCTATAATAAAATTAATAATAACAAGCACTACTGATGTATAGAAAATCAATCCTTGTATTAAAGGGATATCTCTTGTTACTACTGAAGTTATAAGAAGTCTTCCTATTCCTGGAATAGAAAATATCTGCTCTATTATTACTATTCCTGTAATGAGATCTATTATCATAATTCCTATCAATGGAATAACAGGAAGAATGGAATTTTTCAATATATACAGATTAAGCCATTTCATTTTAAGGCCATTTACATAAAGATATTTTATATATTCTTCCCTCATCTCATATTCAAGATTGCTTCTGATATAGCTTGTAATTATTCCTATATTAGGAATAGCTATAACCACACAAGGCATAAGCAGAGATGTAAAAGTATTATTGTATCCAACAGAAAACCATCTCAATATTACTCCAAAAACAAACATAAAAATTATTCCCAGCCAGAATGATGGAACTGAGATAAAAACTCCTATCATAAAGTCTCCAAATTTTTTCACATGTTTATTTTTTATTTTATACAGCAAAAAAGATAGGGGTACAGATACTAAAAATACTATCCCTATGGAAATCATGGCTATTTCTAAAGTGAGGGGAAGCCTTTTAAGAATAAGGTCAACAACAGGTTCAGAGTACTTAAAGGAATTTCCAAAATCTCCTGCAAGCACTCCTTTTCCCCATGTCAGATATCTGACTATCAGACTCTTATTTAATCCAAGAGTTTCCCTTAATAATTCAATGTCCTCTGGAGTACTTTCAACACCAAGTATTGCTGATGCTGGATCACCAGGAATCATTTCTAAAAGCAAAAATGAAAGTGTCCCTATAAGAAATATAGAAAAAATCATCTTTGCGAGTTTTTTTATATAAAACATTTTAATCTCCAATACTAATTTTTGCGAAGTTCGTAAATGAGAGTGGATAGAATACATATCCATTTATATTTTTATTCACAGCTGTGATAAGTTCTGGATCCATTATGAAAACTGCTACATTTTCATCTCTTAATATTCTTTGAGCTTCTTTATAATATTCAATCCTTTTATTTTCATCAGATGTTATCTTTGCATCTGCAATAAGTTTGTCATATTTAGGATTTTCATAGTTGAAGAAATTTCTTGGATAATTTGATGCATATCTCTTCAATATAGAGTCTGGATCAAGTTTTCCTGTAAGTCCCACTATAGTTGCTTCATATTTTCTTCCACTGTAAACTTCTGACAGCCAAGTTGCCCATTCTACAGTTTCTATATTCATTGTAATTCCCACATCTTTAAGCTGCTCAGCTATAACTTGAGCTGTTGATACATGCATTGCATAATTGCTTGGAACTCTTACTGTAAATTCAAGATTTTCATATCCTGCATTTTTTAAAAGTTCTTTCGCTTTTTCAATATCTCTTTTTTCACCAATATTATCTATACAGAATTTTTTCATTACTGGACTCATATTTGTTTCAAGTTTTATTCCATATCCACCCATTACATTTTTAATTATTCCATCTTTGTCAACTGCTAAATTTATGGCTTCCCTTACTTCTTTATGACTGAATGGTTCAAATTTATTATTAAGAGCAAATAATTGAACTGTATTTTGAGCTCCTGATATAGTTTTAAAATTCTTAAGTTCGTTTAATCTTTTTGCATCTACACGTGGAAGAATATCTATCTCTCCTGATAAAAGTTTTAGAAATGCTGTTTCTGCATTTGGAGTTACAAATATTTCAACTCCATCTATTTTAGCCTTTTCTCCCCAGTAATCATTATTTTTTTCTAATGTTATTTTTTGCTCTCTCTCATATCCAGATACTTTAAACGGACCTGTTCCTATTGGTTCTTTGTCTAGAGAATCTCTATTTTCATCAGGAACTATCCCTTCTGTCATATAGTAAATAAAAGCTGAATCTGGAACTTTTAAAGTGATTGTCACTTCATCTTCACCAGTTATTTTTATATCATCTATGTTTGAAAACATAGCCTGAGCAGGAGTATCTCCCTCTCTTCCTGACATCTTTCTTAAAGAAAATTCAACATCTTTCACATCTAAAGAATTTCCATTATGAAATTTAATTCCATCTCTTATTTTAAATATGTATTTCAATCCATCTTCTGATATATTATATTCCTTTGCTACTGCTGGATAAAGTCCTCCATCAACTGTTGGCATAACAAGTCCTTCAAAAACATTCATCATTATCTCTTCTGAACCACTTGATACAAGTTTATAAGGGTTTAAGCTATCTATATCCATACTAGTAATAGTTCTTACCACTTTTTTTTCAGGAACTTTTTCTTTTTTTCCACATCCTAAAAGAGCCAGTCCTAGCAATGATAATACTACTAGCTTTTTATTTCTACCTTTTAAATACATTTTTCCTCCCTAATCCATTAAAAAATGTGTTTCATAATACATCATTAATAATATTAAAGCTGATTTATCGTATCACATTTTCCCATTTATTTCAATGAATATATTAATTTTAAGTTTCTTTCTACCATATATTTATTTGATATAACCATACTACGTGATTTTTTATTTTTTTACAAGAACTTTATCTCATCTGTTGAGTTTAAGAATAAAAATATGACATAATTGAGCATTAAAATTCCATTATGGTAATATTCTTATTTATCAAAAAATTATTTATTTAATTTTTTTATAAAAAAAAATTTTCAAAAAAACATTGACAATATCTTTTTCAAGTTATATAATCACTTCAATAAAATAAATTAATAAAGGGAGAAAAAAATGTTATTTAAGAATCTAAGGAGTATGCCACAATTAAATATTTTCAACATATTCCTGTATAAAAGGATTCTTTAATATGGCATTATTCATGATATAATATATATTTGTAAAGATGGGATTAATTTTCCCAGAGTATATTTTTTATGAATTCGTTTATTAAAGTATTGATTCCTTTTAGGAATCAGTACTTTTTTTATTTTAATCATTAATAAAACATGGAGGAAAATTTATGAAAAAACTTTTTAAATTATTTATGTTATCTGTACTATTGGTCTTAGCAGCAGCTTGCGGAACTTCTAAAACTGAACAGGCAAAAGCTGATAAAGTCTATGTAATAGGAACTAATGCTGAATACCCACCTTTTGAATATTTAGAAAATGATCAGGTATGTGGTCTAGATGCTGATATTATTTCTGCAATAGCCCAAAAATTAAATATACAATATAAATGGTCTAATACAAATTTTGATGGACTTATCCCTGCACTTCAGACAAAAAAAATGGATGCTGTCATAGCTGGAATGAGTATTACTCCTGAAAGAGCAAAAGCTGTTAATTTTTCTATACCTTATCTTTCATCTAATGTAGCTTTTATAGCAAATAAGAATAAACCTATCAATGGCATAGAGGATTTGGAAAATAAAAACTATGGTGCTGAACTTGGAACTACAAAAGAAGCTGCTGCAAGAAAAATAAAAGGTGCAACTGTGACTCCTTTCTCTTCTAATACTGGTGCTCTTGTTGCTTTAAAAAGCGGTAAAATAGATGGAATTGTACTTGATGAAAGCGTAGCTGTAAAATTTGTTGAAAACAATCCTGAACTTATGCTTGTAGGAGCTCTTGAAGGAGAACCTAAAGCTATTGCTTTCAATAAAGATGATACAGAACTTATGGAAAAATTCAATAAAGCTCTTCAAGAACTTATTGATGATGGAACTATTCAAAAATTAAGAGAGAAATACGGAGTATAGTGGAGGCATACTTATGTTTGAAAATTTTTCATTCACTTCTTATTTTATAGATAAGAACATATGGAATTGCCTAAAAAATGAAATTATATTATATGATAATATTCTTATTATAACTGGAGAAAATTCTTTTAACAGTATAGAAGAAAAGATTTTTCCTTTACTTGATGGGAAAAAATATTCAGTTGAAAAATATAATGGTGAATGTTCCTATGAAAATGTTGATAAAATACTGAAAAATATAATAAATAAAAAAATCGACCTTATTCTTGGAATAGGTGGAGGAAAAGCTATAGACACAGCAAAGATAGCAGCATTTAGATTAGGGATAGATATATTTACTATCCCTACTATTGCTTCTACCTGCTCTGCTACATCTGCCTTATCAGTGGTATATAATGATGATGGGAGTTTTAAAGAATTTTTTGACTTCCCTTCTCCTCCTAAAAAAACCTTTATAGATTTGAAAACTATAAAAGCTGCTCCTGAAAAATATATCTGGGCTGGTATGGGAGACACACTTGCTAAGTTTTATGAGGTTAGAATGAAATATGAATATGTTTCCAGCAAAAATAATGGAAAGATGAACTATCCAAATACTCTGGGAAAAGAAATAAGTCATCTATGTGGCTCTGTAATACTCGAAAATGGTATTTTTGCTTATTTCAGTGAAAATATCAATGAAGAATTTAAAAAAATTGTTCTAGCCATAATAGTAAATACTGGAATGGTTTCTAATTTAGTGGAAGAATTTCTTAATGGATCTATTGCTCATTCTGTTTTTTATGGTCTTACTTTGCTTCCTTCACTAGAAAAAGAACATCTTCATGGAGAGGTGGTAGCATTTGGTATACTTGTTCAGCTCCTTCTTGAAGGAAAAAAAGAAGAATTTGAACAGCTTCTTCCTTTTTACAAGAAATTATCTTTTCCAACAAAATTATTAGAAATAGTGAAAAAAGAGGAATTTGAAAAGATGGAAGATAAAGTCCTCTGGGCTATTTTGACAGGACCTGATATAATAGACATGGAATTCAATATAAATAAAGAAAATTTAAGAAAAGTACTTTTTTCATTGTAGGGGGTAAAAATGAAATGTTTTATTGCAGATAAATTTAAAGAAAGAAATTACTCTATGGGAAATAAAAAAGGATCAAAAACCTGCTCTCTCCCTCTTATTAATCTTGGAATAGGAGATTTAGATATACATACTGATGAACATCTGATTGAGCTAACTATGGCTGATGCTAAAAAAGGGCACACTCACTACACTGATTCATATGGTTATCTTGAATTAAGAGAAGAAATATGCAGATACCATAAAGAAAACTTTAAAAATTATGATTTTTCTCCTAAAGATATTATGATAACTACTGGAGCATGTCATGCACTTTATCTTGTATTTAAAAGTATTCTTAATAAAGGAGAAGAGGCAATACTTCTTGCACCTTTTTTTCCAGTGTATGCTGACCAGATAAAATTATCTGATGGAGTTCCTGTAATTGTAGAAACAAAAATTGAAAATAATTTCCAAATAATAAAAGAAGATTTAGAAAAAGCAATAACACCAAAAACAAAGTGTATAGTTGCAAATTCTCCATCTAACCCCACTGGTGTTTGCTACAGTATAGAAAGTATGAATGTCATCAAAGAAATCTCTGAAAAATATGACCTTTTGGTTATTGCTGATGATGTTTATGATTTTTATTCATATGAAAAAACTTTTATTCCAATCATCACTTTAGATGGAATGAAAGAAAGAACTATATCTGTATGTAGTTTTTCTAAAAATTTTGCTATGACTGGTTGGAGAATCGGATATGCTATTTCTCAAGTTCCTGAACTCATAAGTTGTATTAACTATATAAATGAAGCCATTATTTACAGTGCACCTGCTGTATCTCAAAGATGTGCTATCCATGCTCTTAAAAACTTTGAAAAACAGAGAAAGAAACTTGTTCCTATATTTAAAGAAAGAGTTGAATACTGCTATGAGAGAGTAAAAAAAATATCCTTCCTTGACTGTTTCAAAGCACAAGGAGGAATATACCTATTTTTAAATATTGAAAAAACTGGAATGACTTCTGAAGAATTTACAGATTTTCTTTTAGAAAAATGTAATATAATAGTTGTAAATGGTACTCCTTTTGGAGTAAAGGGATTTGTAAGAATAGCTTGTACTCTTGAAATATCAAAACTTGCAGAAGCTTTTGACAGGATAGAGAATATGATATCTTTATAAAAAACTAAAGAAGCTGACTGAATTTATATTTAGAGCAGCTTTTTTTATTCTTAATAAATTTTAATTTTTATATAAATTTATCCTAAAATCCTTTGCCACTTTTTCAGTACTGAGATTTTCTCCTCTAAGATATACTAATTTTAAGTCTTCTTCTAGTATTTCAGTATTACTGTTTCTCCATTTAATAAGATTCTCTTTGCTTAAGGCATTAATTGATTTTATTATTAATTCTTTTTCAGGGAAAGTGTGAATTATATAAAATGAATTTTGAAATTTTTCAATAATATTTTTCAAAGTTTTATATACTTCTTCTTTTTCAAAAAACATTAGAATTCCTTCAAATATAAATATTCCTCTTCCTGTTGGAAATTTATCCCAGAATCCAGCTTCTAAAATATTTCCTGAAATATTATACTCATTTGGATATGAAGAAACCATTTCTTTTCTATAGTCTATTACTTCTGGAAGATCAATATTATACCAAGGTATATTTTTTGTCTCCAATCTTCTATTACGAAAGTCCAGTCCACAGCCTATATTAAAAATAAAATCTATTTTCTCTTTACTTAAAATTTCAATTAAAAATTTATCAATATCCAGTGTTCTTTTTATTATTCTTTCAAAGGATTCTTTGTCAATATCTATATCTTTCAGTTCATCTTTTATAATATCAGGATTATTTTTAAAAAAATTTACTGCCTCTCCATCATATATTCTTTTATCATTAATTGATTCTTTATACTTAAAATATAATGGTATAAAAAAAGTTTTTGATAAATTTTTCATTTTCATTTTCCTCCTTTATTGTCTAATATTTATACCATATGATAACACAAATTACTTTGATTTTAAAATAATTTTATCTTAAAAATTATTTTAATTTTAGCAAATAAAAAAGAACAGCTTACATACAAAGATATCTTTTAGCTGTTCTCATTATTTTTATTTATTCGTGTCATTCCCTTTTCAAATTTCACTGCAAGTATATCAGGATCATGAGTTAAATCAGACAATTCAACTATTCCTCTTTGAGTAATATGATCAAATACAAGTTCATATCCTCTTTCTTCTGCCAGCTGTCTTATAAATTCTCTCTGGGTTCTTCCATTTCCATCTCTAAAAGGATGAAGAGCATTTATGTCCAACATTGTCTCAGCAAGTTTTAAAGCAAGTTCTGACTTATCAGTTATATTTTTAAAATAATCAGCATCTTTTATTTTTTTAAAAACTGTTTCACCATATGCTTCTATATGTTCCACAAGACAAAATAGAGATTTTCCTTTAGCTATATTCACATCTCTTACAGTTCCAGCCCATGAATATATATCCTGAAAAATATGTCTATGAAGTTTTTTCAGGTAGTTAAAATCAAAAGTTTTTTTCATATTATTTTTGAGTCTAAGTTCGAGAAGTCTAGCTCCAGACAAATTTTTCTCCTTTTTCTCAAGGAGTTTTCTGTCCTTTATATTCAATTTATTCACTAAAATCTTTGTTCCTAGATAAACATATTTATCTCCCATAGAAACACCTCTTTAGTTATTTATGATTTTTTCTATAAGTTCCTCCACTGAAATTCTTCCCTCTGCTGCTGCCATAAAATCAGCTTTCTCTTCATCTGTATAAACTGCTCCCTCTAATTCATTTGTTTTTACTATATAATCAACAGCTTTTACAGCTTCATCTCTAGTCATGTATCCTCCTGAATATAATTTATCTCATGATATATTATATCATATTTTTCTGCTTATTACTATCTAAAAGGATTCTCTAAACTTTTTATAAACAAAGGCTTTATAAAACTTTCTATTAAAAAAAAGACCTTATAAAAAACCATACTGCTGGTATAAGAAGTGATGGGAGCATATTCATAGTTTTACAATCTTTTATTCCTAATATAGAAATTCCAGAACTTGCTATAAGTATTCCACCAATAATGGATATTTCAGTAAGTAATGATGGTGACAAAAAAGCTGAAAGAAATCCAGCAAATAAATATATTGCTCCCTGCCAGCAGAATAATACTCCTGCTGCAATAGCTATTCCTATTCCATAAGTAGAAGCTAATACCATAGAAGTTACAAAATCAAGAGTAGCATTTGTAAAAAGATAGGTGTAATTTTTGTTTAAAGCTGCTTCTATAGGCCCTAATATTGAAAGTGTTCCTATACAGAAAAAAAGAATAGCTGTAGACAGCCCCTGCCCTAAATTTGATTTTGAATATTTTCCCATAAGATTTTGAAATCTTTTATCAATATTTATGACTGTTCCAATAAGACTTCCAACAGCAAGGCTGATAATAAATAATACTGGAAAAGTGCTTTTTGGCATATTACTCACAACAGCATTAGCTCCAAGTGCTGTTGCTGCCAATCCCATAGCTGTAAGCATAGCTCCCTGATATTCCTGTTTGATTCCTTTTTTAAATAAGCTTCCCAACAGAGTTCCAAATATAATGGTAATTGTATTGACTATTGTTCCTATCACAATAATTTCCCCCTTTATTTTTTCATATAAAAAAGAATAGACCCTACAGTAACTGTAGAGTCAAGATTTTTTAACTGGTATTTGAAGTTCAGTAACAAATTTTGAACTGTCATTTGTAATTCCCAAATCTATAAGAGTTATTTCCACGGAATCTCCATTAATTGTATAATCCTTATTTTCTATATAATTTAAGAGTTCAATATAGTAATTATCTGCTTTTATATGGGTTCCGGAAAACCTTATGGTTACATAATCACTCTCTTTTAATTTTACATCTTCTCTCTCTAAATTATCTCCATCTTCTATAAAAAGAAAGATACTGGAAAAATTTTTGAAACTCTTACATACTAAATCTTCCTGTGACACTGATACTCCAACTTTTCCCAAAAACATAAGGGGTTCAAGATTATTAAATCTCTCCAGCTCTCTAAGAGGATATTCCAAGTCATCTCCAATTGGTATATCCTTTCTTAAAAGAACTATCTTTCTCTCTAAAATATGCTTTTCTTCTATCTTATCAAATACTGTATTTAAAGCATCTGATAATTGAATTAATCTGTTCTCTATTTTTTTGTCTATATATTGTAATTCTTTTATTCTTTCCTGAGTATATTTTTGCTGTTCTTCAAGGAGTTTTTTAAGATTTTCTACATCTTTTCCATCAAAAAAAGACTCTATTTTTTCAAGAGACATCCCCAAGGCTCTAAGGTATTTTATAGTGTTCAGCCTTTCAAACTGCTTAGTTGAATAATATCTATATCCTGTTTCATCATCTATTTTTTCAGGTTTTAAAATATTTATTTCGTCATAATATCTCAATGTACCAACTCTCATATTAAAGAGTTTAGCCATCTCTCCTATAGAAAACAGCTCCTTCATATTTTTCTCTCCCTGATTTAAAATATTTTCCATATTATACCTCAGCAGAGAAAAAATGAAAAGTTAAAATAAATACATTGCAAGAAGTGTTATTCCTGTACTTCCTATCAAAACTATATAATCCCATTTTGTAACCTTTAGTTTTATATATTCTGTTCTCTTGCTTTTAGCATTAAATCCTTTTGATTCCATAGCCATTGCAATACTCTCAGAAGAACGTACAGCTGTCACAAGCATTGGAAGCATAAATATATTACGTTTAACTCCCCTTGCTCTATAGGCATATCTCATATTCTCATACTCCTGTTTTATCACAGGAATGAAACCATATGCTGCAAGTATTCCATAGGCAAAATTTCCTGGAAGATGAAACTGCTGCATAAGACTGATTATAAAAAGTCTGGGATCAGTTGTAAATACAAAAAGAAGCCCCAGTCCAGCATAAGCCAATATTCTTATAGAAAGCTGCAGTCCATTTTCTATATTTCCTATAACTACAACAGTTTTAGTAAGGCTTGTAATATCTTCAGCTGTTCCTCTGCTGCTGTATAACATTCCTGTAAAAAATATTCCCCCAGCTAAAAGCAGGACAGGAAGAAAAGACAGTATTATTTTTTTCAGTGAAATTTTATTAATGACCATAAGCATGATACAAATACAAAATACTGAAAAATTTAAATAATAGTTATACTCAAAAGAAAGGAGCAGAGATATTAGAAATATAGTAAGTCCTTTATATCCTGGATTGAGTTTTATCATACTTCTATTCTCCTTATATTTTTATCAATAGTTGTTTCATAGATAAAATCTGAATACCTGAATACAAGATTTTTGTCATGGGATACCATCACAACAGTAATATTTTCTTCTATTGCCTTCCTTTTAAGAAATTCCATTATCTCTATACTTGTTTTATTATCCTGTCCATAAGTAGGCTCATCACAAAGAATTATCCTTTGCCCAGCTCCCAGCATTGAAAGAACTGCAAGTTTTCTCTGCTGTCCCTGACTAAGAGAAAAAGGTGAAAAATTTCTATATTTATAAAGTTCAAATTCTTTCAGCAAATTTTCTGATTTTTCTAAAAGCAGTTTTTCATCTTCCTTAGGATATCTATTTCTCATAGTAAACATTATTTCTTCTATAACTTTATATGTTATAAACTGATTTTGAGGATTTTGAAAAACTATTCCTACATTATTTATGAATACTTTATCTTTAATTTTTTTAATATCTGTTCCAAATATCTTTATATTTCCATGTGATATCTTATATATCCCTGCTATAGCTTTTAAAAGAGAAGTTTTACCAGCTCCGCTTTTTCCTATTATAGAGGTTATGCTTCCCTCTTTTATCTTAATATTAATATCTTCCAACAGAGATTCCTTTTCATAAACCATTTTTAATCCTTCTATCTCTATTGAATCTCCTCGCTCTTTAAACTTCTCACATTTTTCCAGATAATTCTTTTTATATTCTTCTTCATCTATTATATCAACAAGATATTTATCAATATTTTTATCAACAAAACTACACCCTTTTCCTAAATGGAGAAGAGTGTAATCTATATCTTTCCAAAGAGATATTCTGTGATCTACAGCTATTATAGTCCCTTCTTTTTCTTTATTTATATTTTTCAGTATATTTACAATTTCCTGACTGCTTTCATAATCCACATTGGCAAAAGGTTCATCAAGTACTATAATTTTTGGTTTTACTGCTAATATACATGCCAGAGAAAGTTTTTGTTTTTCTCCTCCTGAAAGTGAAGATATTTTTCTGTATTTTAGATATTCTATTCCAGTTTCTTTTAATACTCCTTCTACAATTTCATTCATCTTTTCTACAGAAAAAGAAATATTCTCCAGACAGAATATTATTTCATCTTTTACTATATCCATACAAAACTGAGTATCAGCATTTTGGAACATCATCATAATATATTCAGCTCTTTTCTCAAGAGGATATTCAGATATCTCTTTTCCAAAAAGTTTTACTTCTCCCTTAGAAAGTATTCCTTTACTGCTTGGATAAAGTCCTGCAATAACATTGGCAAGAGTACTTTTTCCACAGCCTGAAAAGCCTGTTATTAAATATATTTCCCCTCTATCAAAAGAGTATGTGAAGCTATCTATTACATTTTCTTTTGATGTTTCTCTATACTTAAAAACAATATCCTGACATCTTAAAACTTCTTCCATAGATTAATCTTCCATTTCAGGATCATTATTCTGTCCAAGAACATAACCACTCAATGCTCCTGTTCCTGCCAGCTTATCAGCAGTTATTTTACAGATTATACCTGAAAATACCACTGAGCTGATAAGTCTTACTATAAACATGCATACTAACATTATTGGAGAATATTTTACAAACCCTCCTCTTATGAATCCCCATATAAAACTTGCTACACAAGCTGCTGCTGCTGCAAGACACATATTCATCATAGTAAAATTCTTATATTTATTCTTTGCAAATACAAGTTCTGGTCCCATTCCCTGAATTATTCCAGAAAGAATTACTATTGGTCCAAACATATTTCCCATGATAACCTCTATAAGGGCAGAAAGCACTTCTGAAACTACTGCTACCCCTGATCTCTGCACGATATATGGTACAAAAGTAGATGCCATGAACCATACTCCAAAAAGGATCTCATATGCAAAAGGAGCTAATCCAAAAGATGCAAGTATTGTTGCAAGAAAATTAGCAAAATATACAGCTCCCAAATATATAAATGAAAATATTACAGAAAAAATTGATACCATTATTACATCTTTTAATTTCCAATTAAACATTTTTCCTCCTGATATCCTAATCTTTTGTTGGGCTATTCACTGAAATAGTAACCTGTAAAATATAATGTGACAGATTTGCCTCTCCATATTGAAATATTTCTTCCAATACATCAAATACACTATGTACATCTCCCTCTAAAACAGACACATAATGAGAGCTTTTAGTAAAAACTCCTCTATCTTTTGCTGTCATTACTGCTTTGGCTATATGTTCCATGTAGTCTTCTTCCCCCATAGGATAAAAAGAAATCTTGCTCACTACATTAAATTTTTTATCTTTGATATTTTTTTCATTTACCTTTTCATCATCTACTTCCATAAATGAATCTGCATCTGTGTCACCAGGACATCCTTTGGAAAAAGTAGCCTCAAGAGCCATATGCACATCTTCTTTATGAGCATTAACAAATAAACCTTTTACAACATCAAATACATGAGTACTTTTTCCTCTGACACATGTACTTAATTTATCTGTTTGTTTCCAAACTTTTGAAATATCTGTTTTTTCAAGTCCTCCAAGAATTATATCTACAAACTTATCTGTCATTGGATAAAGAGAAAATCTACATCCAGACACTCCTTTACTTGCTCCACCTATACACCATAAACAATCTTTCAATCCCATTAAAAAAACCTCCTTTTATATCTGCAAAAGGAGGTTTGGTTATTTAATAAAAAATATACACATTACTCCTTTCGCCGGTATTATCCGAATCAAGTTATGTGGGTTCAGGATTTTCCTATCTCAGCTTTTTAAGCACCCCAGTAATTCAACAAAATTATAATATCACTATTCTTTATGAATGTCTAGTATTTCTTAAAAAATATGACTTTAAAATGAAAATTTTATTTATATAAATCATATCCCCAATCTCTCTTTTATGCTATGATATCTTTATACAGGTAACATAGGAGGGGAAAATGGAAAATATTAAACTTATCATCACTATTCAATGCGAAATAGCTAAAAGAAGATGCAGTGGTTTTCACTGCATGAATTCATTTTTTACCAGAACTGGCCTTTTTAAAGATTACCCCAAAAGTGAAGAACTTAGATTTCTCACTTTTCAATGTGGGGGATGTCATGGAAAAGGTATCAACAGTCTCTTAGGAAATGTAAATAAACTGATTGCTCAAGAAAAACTTATCACTAAAAATGAAGTTGCTGTACATTTTGCTTCATGTGTAACTTTTGATAATCATCATTCTGATAGATGCCCATTTATCAATGCTATGAAGAAAATAGTAAATAAAATGGGATATATTAATATTGTTGAAGGAAGCTATCTTTCAAAAACAGCTACAAGAAGGAGAGAAGAGGGAGTATACAAAGATTATGCTGCCTTAAATAAATAAATAAAAAATAAAGTCCCAGTAGTTAGACAGTTTCATCTGTTTTAATTACTGGGATTTTATAACTATATTTTCATTATTAAAACACTAAAAAACTGTTTAAAAATTCCTCTAAATTTCATGTTGATTTATATTCATTCTTTTAAATCAAACAATATCAAAATAACAAAACCAAAGTTATCAAACCTGTATTTACAGATTTATTAATTCTATCGTAATGCAAAATGAGGGCTTTCAAAAATTGGTTTCATTTGGCATAAACAGAAAGGATGCCCATCAGGATCAAACATAACTCTCCAGTCATCAGAGAATTGTTCAGATGCAATTGTTGCTCCACACTGAACTGCATATTGAACTGCTTCCTCTAAATTATTAACAGCAAAATCTAAATGTGCCATTTGCTGTTGAGCCTCAGGTTTTTCTGGCCACACAGGAGGTACATATCCAGGATTATGTTGAAATGTTATCCCAGGATACGCTCCTTGATATGTTTTTGGAGGACATATACAGGCATAATCTTCATCATAAAAAGGTATTTCCCATTTTAGCAAATCAGCATAAAATTTTGCTAATTTATAAGGGTCTATACAGTCCACTGTAAATGAGTACATTTTGATTTTCAGTTCATTATTCATCACATTAAAACCTCCTGAGCATTTTTTATATATTCTTAGTTTTATTATAAGTAAATTTTTTTCTTACTATTTTTCTGCACTCTATACTTACAAGATAATTTTTTTATATTATTGTTTTATCTTATGACAATTTTATTCTAAGGGAGCTTATATCCATATTTTTCAAGTACTGCAAGAGGAAATTCAACTCTCATTGTAAGAAGAGGATCTACTACTTGGCATACTGCCATATCAGAAAGTAACGACATAAGCATTCCTGTTCTCAAATCATTCTGTCCAGAAGCATCTTTCACAAACTCAAACATCTCTTTTGCTGCCATATCTCCTGCTTTATCTAGAGTTTCAGCTGACTGTATAGTCATTACTTTCTCCCCTGAATATAAAAATGGTACTGGTAGTTTTGTATTTTTCAATACACTTACCTTTACAGTTACCTCACCAGCTGTTTCCAATCCACAGATAAATACTTCTCCATCCCCCATAAGAGCATGAATATCTCCCATTGATAGAAGTCCCCCTTCTACATTTACAGGAAGATAAATTATTGAACCTGCTGTTATTTTTTTACAATCCATATTCCCTCCATGCTTTCCAGGTGTAATTGTCAGTATTCCCTCTTCTCCTTCTGGAGCTGTTCCAATTACTCCTATCATAGGTTCAGCCTCTAATTCCAGAACATCATCAAACAGTATCTTATTATCTCGAATAGAATATATCACTGCTTCTCTTTTATCATATTTTTCATAAAAAACTCCACCTGTATTTGAAGAACGCATCACTCCCCAAGGGCGAAGTTTTATATCTCTTATTTCAACTTTTAATATATCTCCTTTTTCAGCTCCATCTACATATAATGCACCTGTCACTGGATTAGACAGTCCATCTTTTCTATCTCCCAAAGGTCTTTCTGAGCTTGTTATACAATTATCATAACAATCTCTTGTTTCAAATACCACTATCTCTCCATCTTTACAGTGAGCTGCTGCTTTATTATCCCATTTAAGTATATCTGTTACATAATCTTTACTTATATATATCATTTTCTTCCCCCTTATTCTTTTTCTTTATTTTAACACTTTGCTGAAAAAATAACTACATATTAAAATTTTAAATCAACCCTCTGGCATAAAGGAAAAATATAGGATATAATATTAAAAAACATTTAATCAATAAGGAGATTTTTATGATAAAAGAAGTATGTGTAGAATCATTCTCAGAAGCTCTTGCAGCTGAAAAAAGAGGAGCTGACAGAATAGAATTATGTGATAATCTTTACCTTGGTGGAACTACTCCATCTTATGGTACTATTAAAATGGCTATTGAAAAGCTTACTATTCCTGCTTTTCCTATAATCAGACCAAGAGGTGGAGATTTTTACTATTCAAAAGAAGAGATAGAAATAATGAAAGAGGATATAAAAATATGTAAATCATTAGAAGCAAAGGGGGTTGTTCTTGGAGTTCTTACCTCTGATAACAAAGTTGATTTTGAAACTTTAAAAGAACTTGTTGACCTTGCTTCTCCTATGGAAGTTACATTTCATAAAGCTGTAGATGAGTTGGAAAACCCTGTTGAAATTATAGACAGATTTGTTGAAATTGGAGTAAAAAGAATTCTTTCTTCTGGTACAAAAGAAACTGCACTTGAAGGAAAAAATATTCTTAATGCTATGATTAAAAAAGCTGATAGCAGAATTACTATACTGATAGCTGGAAAAGTTACAAGTGATAATTTCAAAGAGGTGGCTGCTGCTATACCATCTTCTGAATATCATGGTAAGAAAATAATATAATTAAAAAGATTGACTTATAAAGAAAGTATAATGAATTTTAGAATTTTTTCATTTTTAAATTTCTAAAATTCAACTTAACTTTTTAGTCAATCTCTTTTTCATTTACTGTTATATTTTATTTATTGTAAATATCGATTTTTTGATAAGGTACTTCAATTCCATCCTTATCAAATCTGGCAATGACTTCTTCCAGTAAATCGTAATATACTTCCCAGTAATTTTCTTTCAAAACCCATACTCTATAATTATAGTCTAAAGAACTTGAATTATGTCTGCACATCCTTATTGTATATCCTTTTTCATGAAGTATCTTTGAATGATTATCTGCTATTTCTTTCAGTATTTCCTTTACTTTTTCTCCTGAAGTTCCATATGCTACTGATACTTCTAAATCTACACGTCTTTCAGTATTTCTTGATATATTCTTTAATGCAGAGTTGGCAAGCTGTCCATTTGGTACTATTATCTTTGCATTATCTTTTGTATTTAATACTGTATATAGAATATGAATAGTTTCTACTACCCCAGAACCTGCATTGCTTTCTATCCACTCCCCTTTTAAAAACGGTTTAAAAAATAATATTAAAACTCCTCCTGCCAGATTACTTAAACTTCCCTGAAGTGCTAATCCTACTGCCAATCCTGCTGTACCAAGCAAAGTCAAAAGAGAAGTTGCTTTTACTCCTAAGCTTCCTATTAGCAAAAAGAAAAATATTACATACATTATTGTCTTAGCTAGAGATACTATAAAGGCAACTAATAACTCATCTACATGACTTTTTTCCATTAAAACTTTTAAAGTCTGAGTACTTATTCTGACAACAGGATTTACTATCACCAACAAAAAAACTATCAACACAATTTTCAACATAGTATCTGGAAGCCCTCTTATTGTCATATCAATCCATTCCTCTGCAAATATTTGTAGTTTTCCCCACATAATTAAATTCTCCTTTTTACTTCATTTTTATATTTTCTTCAAGTGTAAAAAGGGTAACCTTTTAGACAGAAGTATAATTTTAGAATTTTTCTCTCAAAAAATTTGTTATTAATTTTCCAAATTTCTAAAATTTACTTTAGCTTTTTGATTACCCTCTTTTACTATTTCAGCAGATTCTTAGAAGCTCTGAATCTTACTGTTTTTTTAGGATAAATTGTCATATGCTCTCCTGTTGAAGGATTAGATATTAATTTAGGCTGTCTTGAAAATATATCAAACACCCCTCTTTTAACAAATCTCACTTCTCCATCTACCAACAAAGCTTCTTCAAGTGTTTCAATAAATGCTTCTATTTCTTTTTTTGCTTTTTTTACTGTTAAAGTTCTTGAATTCATTCTTCTATATATTTTTGCTAGTTCTCTTTTATTCATCTTTACCACTATTTTTATTGACAGTTTCTACAAGTTTTGTTCCTGCTTTAAATTTCACTGCTTTTTTAGGTTTAGTATAGGCTATTTTCTTGTGTGTTGGAATTACTATTTTTCTTGGTTTTACTTCTTTCTTTTCAAATAATCCCCACCCTTTAAATACTACCCTTTCATTCTCATCCAATGCTTTTAACAGTACATTCCAGAATAAATCTATCCTTCTCTTTGCTTCTTCTTCATTTCGGCAATAGTTTCTTTTTCTATAGAACTTTATAAATTCACTCTCTGTCATTTCCACTCCTCACTAGAACTTATATCCTAATCCAGCTCCTACCATCCATTCCCCTTTATTTCTATTTCCTGCATTGCCTTTGTGTGAATCTCTTTCAAATGAATAGCTTCCTTTTACATCAAACAATACTCCATTTTCAAGTTCTAAAGTATACTTAGTACTTAATTCTAAATTATTTTTATTCTTACTTGCTACTAAGATATCAAAATCGCTTCCAACCTCAAATCTTCCTGTAAGTTTATCAGAATCTGCTCCATTTAACAGTCTTGTATAGCTTACTCCTGCTGATAATGTGCTCTTTCCTTTTTCATGTGGTATTACTTTTTTAAGATCTATTCCTACCTCAGCTGATGTATAATCAAATGATTTAGAATCTGTTTTTATTGCAAGAGCTTTGCGTCCTTCATCAGTTCCCTCTTGGTCTACATATGTATATGATAATGTTGCATATGGCTCTAAGAATAGATTATCTCCCACTGGGTTTGAATATCTTCCATTTAAGTAGATATCATAAGTCATATCTGAATACTTATCATTGTAGCTGTATCCTCCTATTGTTGACCTGTCTGCATCATATTCAGAATATTGTATTCCTGCTCCTGCTTTCAATGTTAGGTTTCCTCTGTAGTTTTCTGCAAATACGCCAATATATCCGCTATTTCCTTTTACTTTAGATTTAGATAATTCAGCTTCACTTCTGTTTCCACCTACTGTTACTCCTAAAGCTACATTTTCAGAATATCCATATTTACCCAGGGCGTAAGCTCCAGTTAATTTCATATCTGCTTCTGTATTTAATGAATTTTTTCCATCCAGTTGATATACTTCACCATAATATGTATCTTTAGTTCCTCCATCTATATGAGTAAGTCCACCCATTACCATCCATTTATTCAAGTCAGGTCTGAATATATTTTCTGTTATTATATCTCTGAACATTCCTGCTGATCTTCTTGACAATTCACTTGATACTGTATAAGGAGACTGTGTATATATCTCATTTAGATAAGCTTGAAGATTCTTCATCTGCTCTGATTTAACTGTATCTGCATCATATATTTCTGAGTTTCTGTCAAATAATACTATATTTCTTAAAGCATCAAGATTATCTCCTGTACTGCTGTGGATTCCTTTATAGATTCTATTGATAGAATCAAAATTTTCTGAATCAAATATATCTGAATCTCCTATATTTCCATCATCTGATCCGTCACCTGAACCATCACCTGAACCATCACCTGAACCACCTCCAGTTGAATCTTTTGAGTCTGTGATTTTATCTCCTGATTGACTCATATCAGTAAGACTATCATATGGTTTTAATACTAGTCCCCCATCTTCATCAAACTTATATCCATCTAATGCTGAATTTGTTTCTATAATCATATTTTTTATATGCATATCATCTGTATCTACATACACACCTTGTCCTATTCCATTAGTTATAAATTTAAGTGTTCCTCCATCATCAAGACCTTCCATTACCATTTCTCCATTATTTGAGAATGCATGTCCTGCTTTTTCAAGGTTGTCTTCAGTCTGCTCTCCTAATTTTTTCAGTCTTAGAGTTAGAACTCCTCCTTCTTCTACAGTTAATTCTTTTACCCCAGTCACTGCTGCACTTTCATAAAATGTGACATTGTTCTCTATATTCATATCATTAAATCCAGATATTTCATTGAATATATTCAGACTATCACCATTATTTGATTTACCAGTAAGATTAATAGTATTATCATTTCCAGTTGCTCCCATATTTCCATTTATGAAAGTATTTTCACCAGAAATATTTAGTGTATTTCCCTCTCCATCAATTACTATATTTCCATTTAATATGCTCTCATCTATGCTTAAACTATTTCCAGTTCCTTCAGCTTCTATATCTCCATTCATATAGCTGCCATCTATTGTTAATTTATTTCCATCTCCCTTAATTTTTGCTTCTCCATTTAATATACTGCCATTCTTGAAACTTAAATTATTTTTGTCCCCTTCAGCTGTTATATTTCCATTCTGGATACTTTCATCCATAGTGAATTTATTATTATCTCCATCAATTTTTGTATTTCCGTTTATTGTGCTCATTTTACTTAAATCAAGAGTATTATTTCCAGCTAAATAAATAGTTTCTGATTTCCCATCAACTCCGCCATTAAATGTAGTATTCTCTGCTATAAGGCTTGACCCATCTTCCATTACCATTGCACGCCCATAAGCATTTACTAGTGAACCTAAACTTCCACCTAATTTAACTGTCCCATTTATATCAGGCGTCCCATCTGGATTAGCTGTACCATCAACTACTAAAGTATCTTTTATTCCATTCAGTATATATTGATTAGATGTATTATTATAATTGCTGCCCTTATTACTATTTAAATATGATGATAATATACTTTCGGTTCCTGTTATTTCTTCCCCTTCTCCCTTACTATTGTTTGGTTTAGCATTTATAACATTACGATCTGCCTTCACATCATCTGAGGCTATACAATCTAAAAAATATTGGTTCTCCCCAATAACTGAAAATATTAGTCCTCCATACATTATTTTCCCTGCATCTGATATTAATATATTACTACCATCACCTTCATTTATTATAAGACCATAGTTTATAACTTTTGCTATAGTTCCTGCATCACTTTTTATAGCATTTATTTTTCCATATATAACTCCACCATTACGTAATTCATTTATTTTTTCTCCAGAACCTTCAACTCTCACTCCATAACCATCTTTTGAATTTATAACTCCATCGCTATAGAAAGCACTTATCCCTATTAGTTTTATCCCAGCTGAGTTAGCATTTCCTTCAACTCTTATATTTCCACTATTTGTTATTCCAGCTGTATCATTTACTTGAATACCTACTCCTATATCTTTAGTCGATTTTATGTCCAAGTATCCATAATTTAATATTTTTCCAGAAGTATTTTCTTTAATGTTTATTCCATAAGCATAATTACCTGAACCAGATGCTGTTCCTATTATACGCCCCTTATTTGATATATTTCCTGTTGCATCTACCTTAGATGTAAGTATACCATAACTATTTCCTTCATTAGCAGTACTATTTATTGTTCCAGTATTTTCTATATTTCCTGTTACAGTTCCTTTTGTCCAAATACCATTGCTGTCTCTAGTTGCAGTATTTTCAGTTTCTATAGCACCAGTATTATATATATTTCCATTCAAAGTTCCATTGAGCATCTCAATACCATTACTTGCGTTCTCACTACTAACACTTATAAAACCATCATTTTGTATATCTCCTGTTATAGGCCCATCGAAGGCTATTGCAGCATTAGAATTATTTATCAGCATTCCTTTATTAATCATATCTCCTGTTATTGTTCCAGTCCAATATAGATTATAACCTGATTCTGTTGTTATAATTCCATTATTAACTACATTTCCTTTTGTTGTCCCTCTAAATATCTTTATACCATAACCATTATTAGGGAAATCCTTTTCGTTAAGTGTACCATCTCCATTAGATTCAATATTTCCATTGTTGATTATATCTCCACTTAATTGAGGGTCATTTAATTCTATACCATTTTTTCCACTTATAGTTCCATTATTAGTTATATTCCCTTTCATATTAGGAGCATTATTAATATACTTTAGTTCTATTCCAGTGACTGTTGCTTCTATACTTCCATTATTTATAATAGACAGCTCTTTATTTGTTGGTTTTCCATAAACTGATATTCCTGTATCTCCCTCTGCTGTTATTTTACCATTATTAGTATAAATCTTATTTTCAAAAGTATTTCCTTCGATTTCTGGTTTTGGTTTAACAACTTCAAAATTTTCACCATCCCCTGTTATTTCTACTGCTGCTCCCATCACTGTTGTACATGACAATAGAAATCCTACTACTACTCCTATTGTTATATTTACACTTCTTCTTTTGCTGCTTCTCTTTACTGCTTTCATAATCTTTTCAATCATACTCTTCTCCCCTTTAATTTTTTAAAGTTCGCTTTAAAACACTGTCAAAACCCATATAAAAAAATGTTCTTGTTTATATAAAAAAGAGAACCTTAATTTTTTTATTTATTTCTGAGAGCTCTTAAAACTTAGAATTTTTCATTCAAAAAATTATTAAAATTATTCCATTCTGTCTCCATTGGCAAATATCAGACTTCTGCTCAGAATAGATATCTTATTCCCATATTTTCTTGCTATCAGATTGTTATTTCTTGCCATATTATAGATAGTATTCTTATGTCTTCTTGTTGCTTTGGCTGCTCCCTTTATATCTGTCCACATTCCCAGTTCATCCTCATATCTCTGCTGAATATACTGCTCACAGATATTTCCCTCTTCCAGTTTCTTAAACATATACTCCTCCATAATTTCACTGTAGCTCTTTTTCTTTTCAACATCTTTTTTCATTACTCCTCCCAAGTTCTTTTTCATATATAGAGCATCTGTTTCTATATATGTGAATAATATTATACTTATTTAATTCTTAAAGTCAATAGAAAACCTCATCTTTGTACCTCCATTTAACATGGTTTAACAAAATATAATAAAAATATGGGTGACTTTTAAGTGTAAATATAATTTTACAGCTTTTAGTCCACCCATATTTTTTTAATCTACTTATTTATAATTTTAACTCCATTTTCAAGATATTTTTTTAAAATATCTTCATCCAGCTTTGAATCTGTTATTATTAAATCTAACTTTTCTATATCACATATTTTTATGAGAGAGTTATTTTCTATCTTTGTTGAATCTGCCAGAATAAATATTTCTTCAGCTATTTCAGCCATTTTTCTTTCTACAAGCACTTCTTCAATAAGAAAATCTGTTACCCCTCTTTTTAGAGATATTCCCCCTACACATATAAAGGATTTATCAACAGAAAAATTATTATTTATATAAATTTTTTCATATTCTCATTAAGAAAGTTATTACATTTCTAATTTACTTTTGCAATATTTTAATTCAGCATTATTATTTACTTTTTTTATTCAACTCTGCAATATAAATCTTGGAGTTCATTTTACTTGCAATAGCTGCTACTTTATTAGTATCAGCCTTTGATAAAATAAATCTTCTAGATATCACATCCTTCCCAATATGTAGTTCTACATTGGGTTCAGAGCTTATCGAATCTGTATGAATCGTATTTATTTCACTCCAGTTCCACATATTATGGAACTGAACTCCACAAATAGTATAAAGAATATCCACACCTTCTTGTGAAATTATATGTTTTCTTTCAGAAAAAGTAGCAAGAATCATAATAATTCCAAATGGAAGGTAAAATAAGTTATGATTTACAACAGAATTATAAATAATATAAGCACCAAAAATTATAACCCCAACTTTTACCCATAGTTTTCGCTCTGGCATAATTCCATAATATTTCATAGTACTTCACCTTTTATGTTAGATAGTTTTTTTCTGCAAACTATTATAATTTTCAGCACTTCTTATTTTTGCAAGAGCTTTCATGGCTTTTTCATATGCTTCCTCAGGCGCCTCAGCAGGTCCACGACCTTTTTTCAATTTACCAAATATATTAGTTCTTGAGCCATCAGCATATAAAATATTTCCACCCCAGCTTAAAGTAACAATAGCATAAATAGGATTTATTATATTCATAAAGCAATATGGTAAGTATGAAAGTGTTGGAACTCCAAGTACTGCTGCATGGTATGCCCCACAAGATGACCAAGGGATGAGTGGTGACCATAAAGTTCCTCCATCTTCAAGTGTTCTCGAAAGCATATTTCTACCAAGTCCCATTTCGTCAAAGTTATCTTTATACATTGATGCAGGAATTATTAATCCTAAATATTGGTCACACATAGTTGTAATACAGAACATTGAAGTTGTAACTGTAACAACAACTAACTGGAATGGAGTTTTGACTTTCTTTATTAGTCCACCAAGAAGTGATTCTACTGAACCTATCTTTTGAAGTATTCCACCAAAAGCAACAGCAACTATTACAAGATTATTAGTCCAAAGCATACTATCCATACCACCTCTATTTACAAGCTTTGTGAATAGCGCATTTCCTGATTCAGCTTCATATCCATAGTGTAACATCCTAATGCAGTCAGCAATTCCAGCACCTTGGAAGATTAAAGCAAATGCACATCCAACCAATGAAAGCAGTACTACTGAAGGAATAGCTGGCATCTTTATTACTGCTACTACTATAATCAGTAAAATAGGAACAAGAAGAATTGGACTCATATATGTATAATGTTCAACAATTGCAGCTGATAGCTCATTTGCAAGTGTAGGGTCATAAGTTTCAACCTTTGAAAGTGAAAAAAATGCAAATATAATTATTGCCATAATTAGACTTGGTAATGTTGTAGTTATCATAGCAGCCACATGATCAAAAAGTCCAGTCTGTGCAGAGCCAGCAGCTAGATTTGTTGAATCTGAAAGTGGCGAAAATTTATCCCCACAACATGCCCCTGAAAGAACAGCTCCAGCAATAAGTGCTGGATTCAGTCCCATTGTTGTCCCTATTGCCATAAATGCAATCCCAAGTGTCGCTGATACAGTCCAAGCTGATCCAAGTGCAATCCCTACAACTGCACAAAGAATTGTTACAAAGGGAAGGAATATAGCTGGTGTAAATAACTTTAGTCCATAATATACTACTGCTGGAATAGTACCACATGCAGTAAATGACCCAATCAAACACCCCACAAGAAGAATGATAATTATTGCTTCAAGTGACTGATTAACAGCTTCAAGACCTGATGCAAGCATTTCTTTGTAGTTATATCCACACAACTTTCCAATAATCATAGCAACTCCACATGAAAGAGTTACAGGAATATGAGGATCAAGTCCCCATCCCAATGCATAGTTTGTAATCATTACTGTCAGAAGAAAAACAATTGGAATAATAGCTTCCACTTTGTTAGGCAATCTGACTCTTTTGTTTTTTTCACTCATTAAAATACCTCCAAGAAATTATAATATATAAAATTATAATTTTAGTATAATACTTTCTCCGTCAAGGAAGTGTCAATGAGTATAAATATTATTAAAATATTTATTTCTAATTCTTATTCTTGATATTTATCCATATCTAAAAAAGCATTAACTTCTTTCCCCCAGGAATATTGAGCCATATATTCTCCATGATAGAGTTTTCTGCCTTCTGCAGTATTTTCTTTCCATTTAAAATAATCACACTGGATATCTTCTAAGTTCGCAAGTCCAATTTGACCTCTTTCCCTATATATTATTTTCTCACATCCTAATTTATTCAATACATCCTGCAAGTCCTTTTTCAACATCCTATAGTAAGAATCATGCCCATCTTCCTCCCATAGATTTACAATTACTTCCTTTGAAGTACATCTTGCACCTTTCCTATGAACAAGATATGCCAAAAGCTCTTTTGTCTTGTCAAATTTAAATTTTACAGGTTTTCCATCTATAAGTATATCAAAATTTCCAAAACAGGTTATCTGTATCCTTTGCTTTTCTTTCTCTGCCAGTCCCCTAGGTGCAGAATATCTAAGATTTTCAAGTGCATGGCGTACTTGCTCTACATTCGCTGGCTTCATTATATAATCACTGGCATCCAGTCTAAAAGCTTCTCCCATATAATCTGAGTAACCAGTTACAAATATAAAGTTAGTCTTTGGGTATAATTTTTTAAGCTCATTTGCAAATTCTATCCCATTTAATCCTGGCATTTGTATATCAATAAAGCACACATGAAACTTCTGTTTAGCAAGTTCAAGTGACTTAACAGGATTAATTGCTGTTACTACTTCTGCTTTTTCGTCAACTTCATATATTAATGCTGCAAGATATTCTGCTGCAAGTATCTCATCGTCCAATACTAAGTATTTCACGTCTTTTTCCACTCTCCAGTTTTATATTTTTTCTTTCGCCAGGAATAATAATTTTTACAAGTGTTCCAATTCCTATAAAACTTGTAATTTCAAGCTCTGCCTTAACAATACTTTTTAGCCGTTCTTTTACATTATGTATGCCAACATGTGCTCTTCCATCACTTAATGCCTTTTCTATTTCAAACCCTATTCCATTATCTGAAATTGTTATTACATGATCTCTACCCTTCTTCTCTGTAGAAATTTTTATGGTTCCACCTTCAAGCTTATTACATATTCCATGTTTGACTGCATTTTCTACAATTGGCTGCAATGTAAGAGTTGGCATATTAAAATCATCTGACTTTATATCATATTCTACATTTACCCTATCTCCAAATCTCAATTTTTCTATATCAAGATATATATTTGTATGTTCTAACTCCTTGGAAAAAAGCTGTGTATCATTTTCCCCCATGCTATACATATTTTCCCTAAGATATTCAGAAAACTTTATAGTAGTTTCCTCTGCAAGTTTTGGATTTGTTCGACAAAGTGCAGTTATAGTATTTAATGTGTTGTATAAAAAGTGAGGCTGTATCTGTGAAAGCATCAATGATACTCTCTGCTCCCTCATCTTTATTTCTTTTTCCTCATTTACCTGCTGAGATATATGTACATGTATTACAAGATAATAAAATAAAAAAGCTACAGCATAAGTTTCATTCAATATCCCTGGCCTCATCCCTATTAATTCAATAATATTTGCAGTTATCAGCCATGCTATACAAAAGAAAGCCTGAAGATGATTTACCCCTGTGTTTTTATAAAATTTAAGATTCAATATAAAAAGAAATATGAGCCAATACACCCAGTTTGTCACAATAAAAATATATCTCAAAAGTCCAAGTTCAATACTTCCATCAACTCCAAAATAAAATACCTTATTTTTTAAAAACATACTACAATAAAAAAGGAAATTTACTATTACAGGAATGTAGACTAATTTATTTTTAGGTTCCATTATATTTATGACTATAGCCATAACTAAAGATTTTAAAGAACAATAGACTACCCCTGCTATCATGAGAGATAATCCTATCATAGCCTGATTTTTAAGATAATTCATATAAAATTCTTCTGTAGAAAGAATTAAAAGCAGGGTCATATTTATAATCATTCTTTTTTTTATAAAAATATCCACTGCTGATTTCATGGAAACAACAAAATATGTACCTATTACCATTGCAATAAGTGTATAATTTTCAACAAGATAATTTTGTAAATATGTTTCTCTCACATAATTCACCTCTTATTCTCTTCATTTACTATATTAGTATACAGTCATTTAATTTAAAATTATCATCAAACATATGTCATTTTTTAATATCATCACAGCTCTTAATTTATAGAAATTTAAATATAGTTAAAATAATTAACAATGTCAGCTGATCCTTACTTTTATTATATAATTTTCTCTTTTTCCTCAATAAAAAATTTTGATTTTTACCAATACAAAAAAGCTCCCTTCATAATAAACAGATTTATATTATTTCACTTGTTTACTATAAAGGGAACATTTCATAATGAATAACTATTGATTTTATTTAAAAAATTGCAAAATTGGTACCAAAGGACAAAAAACGATGTAAGACCTCTATAGTAAAAAATTTGAAGTTATTTCATCTCTAATTATATTTTTATTTTATACACTGCTTTTTTTATTTTTTTCTTTTCTCCAACCTTTAAACATGGCATATGAGGTTCTAGTGGAAGGAAAAGAATAAATCTATCTTTTGTCATTTTGCACATTACTTCTATCTCTCCATCTAAGTGATCATAATCTTTTTCTGAATCATAATTATTTCTCTCTTTCAGCACCTCTCTTGCTGAATATCCAAAATTCTCTTCTCCATTAACTATTAACTGAATGTCTATATATTTTTGATGGCTTTCAAAACATGTTTCAGTTACTTCTCTTGTCAATAAATCTTCCTGCACATTAAAATATACATTATCTCCATCTACATCATGTCTTCCTTCAGAAGCATTCAAATAATCTCCAGCCATTATACTCTCAACAGCCCTATCAAAATTAGCAGACATTCCCTTATAGTTTTTTAAATTTTCTAAAGTATCAAATATCATTCTATATCTCCTTTAAATCCTTTACTCTTTATTTTTGGTTTTTTATATTTTTCAACAACTTTATTAAATATATATGAAAATATAATTATTGTTATAACTCCAACAGCAGTTCCATATACTCTGTTAGTATAATAAAGCATAGGTGTCATTCCAGGTTTCTTCATATTGACCATTATAAACATAAAGACTATCCCACCTAGAGAAGCAGGAACTTTTACAAATATTTCTGTTATTATTATTACCAATATTATACCAACCGAGCACCAAAAGGTTCCAGTAAAGCCTGAAAAATATAGAGCAAATGCTACAAATCCTCCAAATACAGTACTGAGAAATCTTTCTTTTGTTCGTAAAAGAAGTTCATTCCATTCAAGTCTAAATGGTACCACAATAGCAAGAGCACAATAATATAGTGTATAATTTGTTATATACACAGGATCAAAAAAATGATTGATAAACTTTATTACTGTTAACCCTAAAATAACAGCCATTCCTGGTTCTAATCCTCTCATTATCTGCTTCTTTAGATCAACTTTCGGCATTGGTGGTACTTTATTTTTCATCTCTTCTTTATCAAAAAACATATTGTAAAGTGTAATTACTATTGATATAGCTGCTACTCCAGCAAAGGTTCCAATCACTCTTTCCATTAGATAAGCAATTGGAGTTCTCTCTGGGTCAACATTCAGCATTATATAAGTAAATGCTATACATCCCACAGAAGATGGAACTCTCATTACTATTTCATTGAAACAGCATACTACACACAGTCCTAATATGTACATAATAAGATTTTCCTGAAATCCTGCATAACATATAATAACTGCTATTACTCCCCCAAATACAGTTGTCATAACTCTTTCATATGCTTGTTTTCTTGTTTTTGAGTCATTCAAATCTGATACATTTAAAGCTCCTATCCCAGCATAAAAATGAGAAAGTTTAAAATAATTACACACCCATATGGATATAGTAACTGCTATAGATACTAAAAATGCTCTCTTTAGTATCTTGACATTTTTTTCTAACATAGCTCTCCTTAGATTACTCAGCCAAAATCATGTCATCTCTCCCCAATGCATGAATCTTTTCAGCTTTTTTTATATGACAAATATATTTTACATATATTTAAAACTATTTTATCTTTTTTGGAGCGTTTTTACAATAGTTTTATACATATAAATCAAATTTATTTTATTTTTCTTTCAAGCCATGCTATTTCTGCATCTATCTCTTTTGAACTATTTTTTCCATTAAATTTTTTGGCTTTTTTATAACAGTCTAAAGCTTCTGTATATTTTCCTATTTTCTTAAAAACTGCTCCTGCCTTTTTGAATATCCATGTATCTCTCCTATTCTCTTCTGTAATTACCTTATTATAATATTTTGCTGCATTTTCATAATCACCAATTTTTTCATAATTAGCAGCTATACTATAATTTTCTACTTTACCGTTTTTTTTTTCACTTTTTTTATAATATTCAGCTGCCTCTTCTCTTCTCCCAAGCTTTGTAAGAATATCAGCTATATTAGAAAAATTATTTGAATCTTCAGGATCATTTTCTTCTACTTTCTTATAATACTCTAAAGCAGTTTCATAATTTTCCATTTCCTTATATACATCTCCAAGTTGACCAAAAAGCCAATTAGATGGTTCTTTTTCTTTATCTTCTTCTGCTTTTTTAAAATACTCTAAAGCTTCTGTATATTTTCCCAGTTTAGTTAAAAGCCATCCATACTCTCCATTTATCCAAGCATCATCTCTTCCCTGCTTCATTGCTCTTTCTATATATATCATAGCTTCTACATATTTATCCTGTTCTCCAAGATTCCAGCCTATTTGTGAATTTAACCAATCATCTGCTTCTTCCATTTCTTCTGCTTTTCTTAAATATTCTAAAGCCTTTTCAAATTCATCAAGCATACCAAGATTCCAACCTATTTCTCTATACAACCAAGCATCTGGACTTTCTTCCATTTTTTCTGCCTTTTTCAGACATTCTAAAGCTTCTTTATATTTATCTAATTTTCCTAAATTCCATCCTAATTCTCTGTTAACCCAAGAATCATCCCTTCCTAATTCTTTGGCTTTTCTCAAATAGGATATAGCTTCATCTACTTCTCCTAATTTTCCTAAATTCCATGCAAACTCTGTACAAATCCAAGGAGTTAGATTTTCTTTATCCTCTGCTTTTCTTAAATACTCCAGAGCCTCTTTTGGTTTTTTCATTCTTCCTATATTCCAAGCGATTTCTCTATATAGCCACTTACTGCTGTCTCCTTGTTCTTCTGCCTTTTTCAATCTTTCAACAGCTTCTTCATATTTCCCTAATTTTCCTAAATTCCAACCTATTTCAGTATTCAGCCATGAATCAGCTTCTTCAAGCTCTTCTGCTTTCATTAGATATTTTAGAGCTTCTTCTTCTCTATCTCCTTCTAATCTTCCAATACACCACCCATATTCTCTAAAGAACCATGCATCATCTCTTCCCATATCTTCAACTTTTTTCAGATACTCATAAGCTTTTTCGTATTGATCTAATCTATCATAATTCCACCCTATCTCACTATTGATCCATTCATCATCTCTTCCTAACTCACTTGCTTTTAAAAGGTGTTCTAAAGCTTCTTCATTTTTTTCTATTTTTCCCAAATTCCATGCAAGAGTAGAAAATATCCATGTGTCATCTCTTCCTTGTTCTACTGCTTTTTTCAGATAAGCAATAGCTTCTTCATCTCTACCCATTTTTCCTAAGTTCCAACCTATTTGTGAATTTGTCCATGCATCAGGTTCTTTCATTTTTTCTGATATAATAAGATTTTCAAGAGCTTCTTCATATTTTTTCAATATACCTAAATTCCAACCTAGTTCTTCAAATATCCAGTTGTCATCTCTTCCTAGTTCTTTTGCTCTGTTCAGATAGTATACTGCTTCTTCATTTCTGTCTAATCTTCCCATATTCCAACCTAATTCACTATTGATCCATACATCATCTCTTCCTAGTTCTTTTGCTCTATTCAGATAATATACTGCCTCTTTATTTTTTCCTAAAGCTCCTAAATTCCAACCTATTTCACAACATAGCCATGGATTTTCTTCTTCTTCTCCCTCTACTTTTCTTAAATATTCCAATGCTTCTTCTCTTCTTCCTAATTTCCCCAGTATCCATCCTGTTGTTGAATTAGTCCATGTATCTGTTTTACCAGTTATTTCATTTTCAGTAAGGAGTTCTAGAGCTTTGTCATACTCCTGATTTTCTAAAAGTTCATCTACCTTGTTTTTTAAATCTTCCATTTTTCCTCCTTATTCTATGTTTAAAAACATTGTCCTGTTAAGTGTTTCAAATCCCTTTGCTTCATAAAAAGATAAAGCTTCAAAATTCTGTTCATAAACTTTTAATTCTATTCTGTTTATATCCCAATCTCTAGCCCAGTCTATAACGCAATCTACAAGCATGCTTCCTATTCCATGCCCTTTAAATTTTTCACTAACCACAAGATTATCCAATACCACCCATTTCATATCTACTTTCACTGGAAAAGGCTGATTTTTAGTAACCATAACTTCTGCTATTCCCACTACTTCTCCCCCACGTTCAGCTACAAATATTTCTCTATACGGGGTTGCTATAATATTTTTGATATACTCAATAGGTCTGCCTTCCTCTTCTGGTTTTTTAAAAAGTTCTGGATATTTTTCCAAATGAAGTTCATCAACTTCTTTATACAAAATATTAAGACTTTCTATATCTTCTAATTTTACTGTTCTTATTATTATATCCATTTCTCCCCCCTTACATTAAGTATTCCTCTTCTAAAATAAAAAGAGGTAAGCTTCTGAGCCTTCCTCTTTATTTTAACATTATAATAGATTTTCTGCTAGACTGATTATTTTATTCTAATATATGAAGCTGTAAATATTATCATAATATCTTTTACTTTTTATTTTTTATCTTCATTTATTAATATGTATAGAAGAACTTTTATATCAACATTTTATCTGTGTATAATTATTTTCACTTAGAGATATGATATTTTAAAACATTATATACTTTTTCATTTTTATAAATAGTGCCAATCTTTATATTAAATTCAATATTAAACAATATGTTTTTCTTACAATAACTTTCATTAACAAAAATTTTTCTAGTTTCTCCAAAGTACAGCCATAAAAGAAAAATAATTGACATATTCAAAATAAAAACAGGCATATAATACACCTGTTTTCCTCTTTTAATATATTATAATAATTTTTCAGCCAAACGAACTTTTACTAAAGCTTCATTTAGATTCTTTTCAGTCAGTAGAATATCTTTATCCTCTTTCATTTTATCTAATTTTGCCTTGGCTTCTTCAGCCTCTTTTCTAGCTCTTTCCAGATCTATCATTTCACAAGGCATAGCTTCATCTGCTAATACAGTTACAACATTATTAGATATTTCAAGAAATCCTCCTGATACATAATAGCATTTTTCATTGCCATCAAGTCTGATTTTCATTTCACCAATAGCAAGTCCTGCAACAAAAGGTGAGTGATTAGGAAGTATTCCCATTTCTCCTTCAGTAGTTCTCACAAGAAGAAATTCTGCTTCCTGTTCCAAAACTTTTTCTTGATAATTTACAACCTTGACTTTAAAAGTTGCCATAATTATTCATCCCCTTTCATAAGGTCTCTTCCTTTAGTTACTGCCTCCTCTATAGTTCCTACAAATAGGAAAGCTTGTTCAGGGATATCATCATGTTTACCTTCAAGTATTTCTTTAAATCCTCTAATAGTATCTTTTACAGTAACATATTTTCCTTCCATTCCAGTAAACTGTTCAGCAACAGAGAATGGTTGAGAGAAGAATCTTTGAATTTTTCTAGCTCTCGATACTGTAAGTTTATCTTCATCAGACAATTCATCCATACCTAGGATAGCAATAATATCTTGAAGCTCTTTATATCTTTGAAGAACTTCCTGTACTTCTCTGGCTACCTCATAATGTTCTTTTCCTACTACATCAGCTGATAAAGCTTTTGATGTAGAATCAAGAGGGTCAACTGCTGGATAGATACCTAAAGAAGCTATATTTCTAGATAAAACTGTAGTTGCATCCAAATGTGAGAATGTAGTTGCTGGTGCAGGGTCAGTAAGGTCATCTGCTGGCACATATACAGCTTGTACAGATGTTATTGACCCTGATTTAGTTGAAGTAATTCTTTCTTGTAAAGTTCCCATTTCTGTAGCAAGATTAGGTTGATATCCAACAGCTGATGGCATTCTTCCTAATAATGCTGATACTTCAGAACCTGCTTGAGTAAATCTGAATATATTATCTATGAATAGAAGAACGTCTTGTCCATCCTTATCTCTAAAGTTTTCTGCAATAGTAAGTCCTGTAAGTCCTACTCTAAGTCTTGCTCCAGGAGGCTCATTCATCTGTCCATAAACTAGAGATGTCTTAGACAAAACTCCTGATTCAGTCATTTCATCATAAAGATCTCTACCTTCTCTTGTTCTTTCTCCAACTCCAGCAAAAACTGAAAGTCCTCCATGTCCCTTAGCAATATTGTTAATAAGTTCCATGATAAGAACTGTTTTTCCAACTCCAGCTCCTCCAAATAGTCCAATTTTTCCACCTTTTATATATGGTGCCAATAAATCAATTACTTTTATTCCTGTTTCAAAGATTTCAGTTTCAGTTTCCTGTTCTTCAAAACTTGGAGCATCTCTATGTATAGGAAGAAATTCTTCAGTTTCAATAGGTCCACCATCATCAACTGGCTGACCTAGAACATTTAATATTCTTCCAAGAACTGCTTTCCCTACTGGTACTTTTATAGGGGAACCAGTATCTATTACTTCCATACCTCTTTGAAGACCATCAGTAGAATCCATTGCTACTGCTCTTATTACATTGTTACCTAGATGCTGTTGAACTTCAAGCACAAGTTCTTTATCTCCAACTTTTACTTTCAATGCATTATATATACTAGGCAGCTGGTCTTTAAAAGACACGTCTACAACGGCACTGATAATCTGTGTTATAGTTCCTTTGTTCTCCACGCTATTGCCTCCTTATCTTTAATTTAGAGCTGCTGCTCCACCAACTATTTCAGTTATTTCTTGAGTAATAGCTGATTGTCTCTCTCTATTATATTTCAGATTAAGCTCTTTTATCATTTCTTCTGCATTATCTGTAGCACTCTTCATTGAATTTTTTCTTGCTGAATGTTCACTTGCAGTATTATTTAAAAGAGCCTGATATATCTCAACATTCAAATATTTAGGAAGAAGTGCAGATAAAATAGTTTCTGCATCTGGTTCAAAAATATATGCTGTATTTTCTGTAGCTTCTACTCTTTCTATAGGAATAAGTTTTCTTACTAAAAGGTCACTTCTTAAAGCTGATACAAATTTATTATAGATCATATACACTTCATCAAAAATACCATTATAGTAATATTCAACTATATTTTCACTTATCTCTTTTGCCTTGTCTCCCATAGTTTCAGGAATAAGCTGGATATAGCTTGCTTTCAGATCATACTTTCTCTTAGAGCAGTATTCTCTTCCTTTTCTCCCTATAGCAATCACTGAAACCTCTTTTCCACTATTTTTTCTCATGATTTTTTCCATTTCTCTAAGAGTATTGTTATTAAATCCTCCACAGAGTCCTCTGTCAGATGTCATAACTATTACACCTATCTTTTTGACTTCTTCCCTTCCATCAAAAAGAGGATGTTTTTCACTCTTAACTCCTGCTGCTATATTAGACAGGATATTATGGATACTTTCAGCATAAGGTCTTGATTTAGTTACTAGTGCTGAAAATCTCTTGAATTTTGTAGTAGAAACAATTTCCATAGCTTTAGTGATCTGGTGAGTAGACTGAACACTTTTAATTCTGCTTTTTATCTCTTTAGCTCCAGCCATTATCCCACCTCTTTTTAGTTAAAGTTTTTTTTGAAAGCATTTATAGCTTCTCCCAATTTTGTTTCCATCTCTTTGCTTAAAGCTTTTTTCTCTTTTATCTCAGCCAAAATATCTGTAGTATTTCTAAGCTCTGTTAAAAGTTCTTCTTCAAATCTTCTTACTTTATCCACATCTATTGAATCAAGGTATCCATTAATTACAGTAAAGAATGCAACTACTTGTTCTTCAACTGGGAAAGGTTTATATTGTGGTTGTTTTAAAACCTCCATAATTCTGTTTCCTCTTTCCAATTGAGCCTTTGTAGATTTATCAAGGTCTGATCCAAATTGTGCAAATGTCAATAATTCTGTATATTGAGCTAATTCAAGTTTTACTTTAGAAGCAACCTGTTTCATCGCTTTTATTTGTGCAGAACCTCCAACTCTTGATACAGATATACCAGCATTTATAGCAGGTCTGAAACCAGAGTTAAATAACTGAGAGTCTAGAAATATCTGCCCATCAGTAATAGAAATTACATTTGTAGGAATGTATGCTGATACATCTCCTGCTTGTGTTTCTATTATAGGAAGGGCTGTTATAGATCCCCCTCCTAATTTATCAGATAATTTAGCTGCTCTTTCAAGTAATCTTGAATGAAGATAAAATACATCTCCAGGGTAAGCTTCTCTTCCAGGTGGTCTTTTAAGCAATAGCGACATTTCTCTGTATGCTACTGCATGTTTTGATAAATCATCATATACTATAAGCACATGCTCCCCTTTATCTAAGAAATATTCTCCCATAGATACCCCTGAATATGGGGCCATATATTGTAATGGAGCTGCTTCTGATGCTGTAGCTGCAACTATAGTTGTATATTCCATAGCTCCTGCATCTTCCAGTTTTTTATATATTTGAGCAACAGTAGATCTTTTTTGTCCAATTGCAACATAAATACACTTTACTCCTGTTCCTTTTTGATTAAGGATAGCATCAATAGCAATAGCTGTTTTTCCTGTCTGTCTGTCTCCAATTATAAGTTCTCTTTGTCCTCTACCAATAGGTACCATTCCATCAATAGATTTAATCCCTGTTTGTAATGGTTCAAATACTGGTTTTCTAGAGATAATACCTGATGCTTTTCTTTCTATTTCCATGTATTTTTCAGCTTTAATTTCACCTTTTCCATCAATTGGTTCTCCTAGAGCATTTACTACCCTTCCTAACAGAGATTCTCCAGCTGGAACAGATACAACTCTTCCTGTTGCCCTTACTTCATCTCCTTCTTTTATCAGAGAGAAGTTTCCAAGTATAACTGCTCCTACATTATCTTCTTCAAGGTTCAATGCCATTCCCATAACTCCATGAGGAAATTCCAACAATTCCCCTGACATTGCACTGCTCAATCCATAAACTCTGGCTATACCATCTCCTACTTCCAGAACAGAACCTGAAGTTTTTATATCAAGACTTTTCTTATAGTTCTCAATTTCATTTTTGATTATGCTGCTTACTTCTTCTGGTCTAATTTTCAACTGATTACACCTCCTGCTTTCCAAGCCTTTCTATTTTTTTCTTAGGAAATTCAACTCTTTACGTATAGACCCATCAGTTACCTGATCTCCTATTTTGATAATACCCCCACCTATGATGGATTTATCTATCTTTATATCAAGGTTGATTTTTTTCTCAGTTTTTTTCATTAATTTTTCTATTAATTTTTTCTTTTGTAGCTCACTTGGTTCAACAGCAAAGGTTGCCTCAACATCAAGTATCTGATTTTTTTCATAGTATATTTTCAGATATTCTGCCACAATATTTCTTATATTCACTATTCTTTTTTTATCAAGAATATAAAATATTATATTTAAAATACCCTCATCAGAATCTTTAAAAATAGAACTTAAAACTTTTTTCTTTTCATCTTCTTCAATAAGAGGATGTGTAATAAAAGTTTTAAATTCACCATCATTTTTATATAATTCCATAAGATCGTTTAATTTTTCATAAATAGGTTTTACTTTGTCAGTAGATTCAGCGATTTCATAGATAGCTTCAGCATATCTTCTTCCTACTTGATTTTCTATCATCTTTCTTCCCCTACCTCTTCTATAAACTCATCTATTAAGGTAGACCCAAGTTTAGGATTTATTTTTTGTTCAATCAGTTTTTCAGCCAATCTCACAGCTAAATCTTTTACCTCATCTTGAAGTTCTTTTCTTACATCTGACTTCATTTTAACAGCTTCAAGTTCAGCATTTTTTACAATCTTATCTCTTTGATCTTTAGCTTCACTTAAGATATTTTCTCTTCTTTCATCTGCTTTATGTTCAGCTGTTTTTAATATTTCATTTGCTTGAAATTTAGCTTTTTTGAGTATTTCTTCAGCTTCTTTTTGAAGTTTCATTGCTGCTTCTTTATTTGCATTAGCTTCATTTAAATCGCTTGTTATTTTTGATTTTCTTGTCTCAAGCATTTTTCCTAAAGGTTTCTTAAAATATTTATTAAATACAAAGACAAGTATAAAAAAGTTGATTATCTGCCAGAACATATTGACATCTATCGATACTACTGGCATAATTGTTGTCGCCAAATTTTCTACCTCCTTTCCAGATGATGATAAATTCCTCTTTTACTTTAAAGAAATTATCCTAACATTCCTATGAAAGGGTTAGCATATAATAATATCAAAGCTATAACTAGAGAGTAAATACCTGTTGATTCTGCAACTGCTTGTCCTAGTATCATTGTAGAGATAATATTTCCTTTTGCTTCTGGCTGTCTAGCTACTGCTTCTACTGCTTTACCTGCTGCATAACCTTCTCCGATTCCTGGTCCTAATCCAGCTATCATTGCACAACCTGCTCCAATTGCTGATGCTGCCAATACTATAGTTTTTGCTAATAACATTTCATTCATAATTTTATTACCTCCTAAAATTCTATTATTTTATCTAATCTGTATACTCTGTATCTCCTAAAGAGCTTTGAATATATACCATACTCAACATGATAAATACAAAACTTTGTACTAATCCCATAAACAAATCAAAGTACAAGTGTAAAGGGGCTGGAACTATTGCTGGTGCTGCCATATATAGAAGCCCCATAATAACTCCTCCTGCAAACATATTTCCAAAAAGTCTGACAGATATGTTTACTGGTTTAGCAAACTCTCCAACTATGTTTAAAGGAAGCATAACTGGTATTGGCTCAGCAAATCCTTTCAAATATCCTCCTAAGCCGTTTGTTGATATATTTGCTTTTAGAAAAGCAAATGTTGTAAGTAATGCCAATCCCACTGTAGTATTCAAATCAGCTGTTGGTGATCTAAAAGCTGGCGCTAACTGAAACACTCCATTTTCCATAGAATACCATGGTATAGGAAAAAATGTTACTATGTTAGATGTGAATATAAATAAAAAAAGCGTCGATATGTAGGAAAAATATTTCTTCTTCCATGATCCCATCATCTGGCCAATTATGCCATCTAGAAAGTCATATATACTTTCAAGCATTATTTGAGCCTTCCCTGGTATCATTTCCAGTCTTTTAGTTCCCAGTTTAAATAAAATAAATAGTGCCAAAATGATAAACCAAGTGGTCACAACTGTTATTGTTACTGGCAACCCATATCCTCCATTGGCCATTTCCATTGCAAATGGCATCTTATGAAGAAATTCAGGAAGAGGGAGAAAAAATACAATTTTTGGTCCTTCCACCAAAGGGGGTGTTACGAACTCTATTGCTCCTAATCTCATCTGTTAAAACCCTCCTTTCATTGTGTCATCTTAGATATTTATCTCTAAGCTTCAATATATTTTCAGAAAGAATTATCAAAAGTATATTTGCTTTTACATTTAATAACCCTATTGCTGAACCTAATAACATTGGCAGTCCAAAAAAATGAGCCATAATTCCAAGATATACCCCATAAATAGTGTATCTCTTTAAATAACCTATAAAGCCCCTTTTTCTTGAAATATTTTCAGATGCAGCTATGGATTTTATATCAAGACAAAGTAAATAGAATAGAAAAATAGACATCACACTACCTGAAAACATTCCCAGATAGACATATTCACTTTTCACTAATATTCCATATATAAGAATGATAATTGCTGTAACTGCTGCTCTTTTAAAAATTTTTTTTATATCATTCATTCCATCACCTTTTCTACTTTTTCATTATCAGCTTATATGCATTGTAAAAGCCGCTGGCTATACCTATTAAAAGCAATAGAATAAATAATATTGTGCTTTTAAAAAAATATTTCTCAATCATTTTATATATAAATACATAAAGTAGGATATTCCCAGCTATTAAAAAGCCAAGATACCCTAACAATGAGAAATTCTTAATTAATTCTTTAGTTATCCATTTCATGAATGATTCTCCATCTATACTGTATAATTTTATAATGTTTATCATTTTTAGTCAATGCTTTATTTCTATTCTGGAAATAAATTGTCATTTATTTATCATTTTGATATTATCTTTTTACCAAATAGACATTTCGTCTCCCTGCAATCTTATCATTTATCATAATTCTAATTAACTTTAGCCCAGATGCCTTTATTGAATCTTCAATTTCTTTTTCTGTAAATATCATTTTACTATAACTTTCAGTTACTTTATCAAAAGCTCCTTTAGCATTCTTTACAAAATATGTAGCATCAATATAGTCTATTCCATCTTCTATTTCATGTTCCCATATACAAGTCAAATCTTTTCTGTTATCAACAAAAATATCATTTGGAAACATCATATTCATAAAATCTCTGTCTACTACATCAAAAATATATACCCCTTCATTTTTTAAAGAATTTTTTACACTTATAAAATGACTTGTAAGCTCTTCAGTAGATAAGATATGATTTACTGTATCAAAAAGAGCTACCATTATATCATATTGAAATCCTGTATTAAAATCTACCATATCTCCAAGAAATAATCTGACTTCTCTGTGCTTCAGCTTTCTATCTGCTATCTTGAGCATTCCTTCAGATAGGTCTAATCCATGACAATTATAATTCTTTGTCATTCTTAAAAGAAGTTCTCCAGTTCCACACCCAATATCCAACAAATCTTTTCCATTGGGTTTTCCCTCTGCTATAAGACTCTCTACCACCTTTTCCCATGCTCCATAATCTGAATATTCCATAAATTTATCATAAATTTTTGAAAAATATTTATACATAATATATTCACCTTGTTTAAGCCAATTCTTTTTTTACTATTTCAGCAATTTCATTAACTACTTTTTCCACCACAGACATCTCTTTTCCCTCTACCATTACTCTTACTAATGGTTCAGTTCCAGATGTTCTTACCAATACTCTTCCCAGTCCTTCCATCTCTTTTTCTTTCACAGCTATAAAATCTGTTATATTTTTATTTTGGTTCCAGATATTTTTCTTTTTATTATCTACAGTTACATTTATAAGCTTTTGAGGCCAATCCTTTATATCTTTTATCATTTCATCAATATATTTGTTTTCATCTCTCAGTGCTTCAACCAACTTTAGTGACGTGAGTATTCCATCTCCTGTAGTTGCATGTTCTAAAAGTATAATATGACCTGATTGTTCTCCTCCAATAGCTGCTTCACTTGCTATCATTTTTTCAAGCACATATCTATCTCCTACATTTGCTCTCAATAGTTCTATTCCATTTTCTTTCAAATAATTTTCAAGTCCCATATTGCTCATTACTGTTGTAACTACTTTATTTCCTTTTAAATCTCCTTTTTTCTTCATAAGAAGAGCTAAAACAGCTATTATTTTATCTCCATCAACTATGTTCCCATTTCTATCAACAGCCATAAGTCTATCAGCATCTCCATCATATGCAAGTCCAAGATCCGCTTCATAGCCAATTACTACTTTTGCAAGTATTTCTGGATGTGTTGAACCACATTTTACATTGATATTTCTTCCATTAGGTGCATCATTTATTACTACAACCTCTGCTCCCAATGCTAAAAATACATCCCTTGCTATTCTATAAGCTGATCCATTAGCTGTATCAACTATTATTTTCATTCCAGAAAAATCACCTTTTACACATGAAAGAAGATGATCTCTGTATAAAAAATATTCATCTTCAGCATATTTGAACCTTCCTACTTCATCTCCTGCTATGGCATTTTTAGTTATTTCAACATAATTATCCATCAATCTTTCAATTTCTGCTTCTGTTTCATCAGGGAGTTTATATCCATTTGAACCAAATACTTTAAGTCCATTATCTTTTGCTGGATTATGAGAAGCTGATATCATTATTCCTGCATCTGCTCCCTTAGTTTTAGTTATATGGGCTACTGCTGGTGTAGATATAACCCCTACAAAGTCTATATCTACTCCCATAGAATTCAATCCTGCTGTAAGAGCTGATCTTAACATATATCCTGACCTTCTCGTATCACTTCCCATTATAACTTTTATTTTTCCATTACTTTTTTTCTGCTTAAGATAATATCCCAGTGCATAACCTAATCTGAGTGCTATATCTACTGTAAGATCTCTGTTTGCTTCTCCTCTGATACCGTCTGTTCCAAAATATTTTCTCATAATTCATTACCTCTTCTTAAATTTAATTTTTCTCCAATAAAACCTGTTATAATTCCTGCCACTACACCTATAGCCAAAAAGCCCCATACAAACATCATTATAGATTTTGAATATAGGGTGATATTTCTAAAAATAAGAAAATATACAACTATAAGTTGAATCAGATTGTGAAGAAAGGCAGAAAGAGAACTGATTGCTAAAAGAGAAAGGTATTTCCTAAATTTATAAAGCCCAACCATAAACAAAGTAGTTGCCCCTCCAGCTGATAAACTTATTATAAAACCTGGGGTGAAAAGAGTTCCTAACATTAGAGCCTGAATAAGGATTCTAAGCAATACAACCTCAATCGCAAGCTTAGAATCAAATTTTTCAAGAGCTATTAATACAGCTATATTAGATAATCCTATTTTCATCCAAGGAAAAGGTTTTGGAATAAAGTTTTCTGCCAGAGAAAGATACAATGCAAGCAAAACTAATGCTGTTAAATATATCTCTCGTCTGTTTTCCTTCATTCCTATACCCTTAACACTGCTTTCATTCCAAGTTTATCACTATATCTTTCTAAGATTGGTTTTACCTCTACATTTATAAACTCCTCTGTCTGTTCAGGGGCAAAACCTATAAAGTTCTTAGGAGATAAAATTTTCAGCAGTCTATCTTTATCTAAGTTAAAGTATTTATCATTTAATATTCTTTCTATAAGATCATTTTCTTTACCTTCTATTTTTACCATTTTTCCCGCTTCCATAGAATGAACTCTTATTCTTTCATGAAGTTCTTGCCTATCTCCACCATTTTTTACACATTCCATTATGATATACTCTGTAGACATAAAAGGAAGTTCAGACGTTAAATGCTTCTCTATTATTTTTGGATAAACTACTAATCCATCAAGAACATTTTTCCAAATTATCAATATAGCATCTATTGCAAGAAAAGCCTGTGGTAATGATAATCTCTTATTGGCTGAATCATCAAGAGTTCTTTCAAACCATTGAGTTGCTGCTGTCATAGCTGTACTTTGCTGAAGAGCTATTACAAATTTTGCAAGAGAAGATATTCTTTCACTTCTCATAGGATTTCTTTTATAAGCCATAGCTGATGACCCAATCTGACTCTTCTCAAATGGTTCTTCAACTTCTTTCAAATGCTGTAAAAGTCTTAAATCATTTGTAAACTTATGGGCTGACTGAGCTATATTTGCAAGAAGATTCATAATTTCTGAATCAACTTTCCTATCATAAGTCTGTCCAGTAACAAGGAATCTTTTATCAAATCCCATTTTCTCTGTTATTTTTTCATCCAAAGCTTTTACTTTAGAAAAATCATCATTAAACAATTCTTTAAAACTTGCCTGTGTTCCAGTAGTTCCTTTAACACCTCTAAATCTTAAAGTTTTTTCTCTGAATTCAAGTTCTTCCAAGTCAAGAAGAAGACTCTGAAGCCATAGAGTAGCTCTTTTTCCTACAGTAGTCAACTGAGCTGCCTGAAAATGAGTAAATCCTAACGTTGGAAGTTCCTTATATTCCATTGCAAATTTTGACATTTCAGATATTACATTTATAAGTTTAGTTTTAACTATATCCAATCCATCTTTTATCTGAATAAGATCTGTATTATCTCCAACAAAAGCACTTGTAGCACCAAGATGAATTATAGGCATTGCCTTTGGTGCCTGTGTTCCAAATGTATGTACATGTGCCATTACATCATGTCTAAATTCAGATTCTTTTTTTGCTGCAAGTTCATAATCAATATTATAAATATTAGCTTTCATTTCTGCTATCTGTTCATCAGTTATATGAAGACCTAATTCTTTTTCAGATTCAGCTAAGGCTATCCACAGTTTTCTCCAAGTAGAGAATTTTTTATCAGGTGAAAAATTCTCAAGCATCTCCTTTGAACTATATCTTTCTGCTAAAGGGTTTGAATAAATATTCATATTCATTTTTTATTTACCATCCTTTTTAGTATTTATAGATTTTTATTGTCATTTTGATAATGTAAAACTATTTTATTCTATGATCAATTTTTGACCATTATATAAGCTGTTTCCCCTGTATCAGTATAATAGTTTTTTCTAGTAGCTATCAGTTCAAAACCGCTTTTCTTGTAAAATTCTATAGCTCCCTTATTATTTTCTCTAACTTCAAGCATTATAGGTATCTGAGCAAGAGAAAAGATGTATTTTATCATTTTTTCCCCTATACCTTTTCTTCTATATTCTTTATTTACTGCTATTTTCATTATTTCCCATACATCAATAGTATCATAAAGTATTATATATCCTGCCACTTTTTCTTCAATTTTTGTGATAAAAAATCTATACCTTTCTATCTCTTTCATTTCTTCTAATTGCTTCATAGAAAAAGCTGTATTAGCAAATATCTCTTTTTCTATCTCTGCTATTTCTAAAAGATTTTTTTTATCAATTAATTCTTCTACCAATTTTTACTCCTATTTTAAAAGCTTTATTCTGTTCAAAGGCCAGAATCTTATAAAGGCTTCTCCTTTTATTCTGTCTTCACTTACAAATCCCCACATTCTTGAATCATAACTTCCATTAGTATTATCTCCAAGAGCAAGGTAATAATCTTTTTCAGATATTAAAGCTACATTTTCACCTTTAAGTATTCTGTTTACATATTTAGATTCATGTATAAGGTCCAGAAGCATTCCTGTTTTTTCACCATTTACTCTAAATTCAAGATCTGGCAATATTTCTCCCACTGCCCCTGGATTATCTACAAGATATTTCTGTACTTCCCCAACATTAATCATATTTTCTCTAAATAATTTCCCATAATCTTTTCCAGGAATTATTTCTATAGTATCCCCTTTTTTAGGGACTATCCATTTTTCATTTCCTATTTCTCCAATATTAGTATATTCTCTTGTAGTTATTTCTTTATCATTCACATAAAGATGATTATTTTTTATATTTACAGTTTCTCCTGGAAGCCCCATTACTCTCTTTGTATAAAGAACTTTATTTTGAATAGGTTCTCTAAAAACTATAATTTCTTCTCTTTGAGGTTTTCTGAATTTATAAATAAGCATGTTTCCAAAAAGTCTATCCTTCGGCATTATAGTTGGTATCATTGAACCTGTAGGCACAAGAAAATTTCCAAGATAAAATTTTTGTATTATAAGTACTAAGATAAGGGCTGTCCCTATTGTTTCTACCAAGTTTATAGTTGTTCTTATACCCTTGCTTAAAACTTTTCCTTTTATATTAAGTACCATGATTACCTTGTCAGCAAATTTGTCCCTATATATTTTTATAGTATCTGTTAAAGCTTTTTCTTTAACAAATATATATACAAATATTGCTGTAAGGATTACATAGAATATACTGTTCAGTATTACTTTGCTCTTTTCCATCTACAATCACTCCAATTTTGATTTTTCCCCAATACAATCATTTTATCACAAATTTTAAAAAAAAAATACCCAAATAACGAAAAAAGCCAAGGATAAAATCCTTGACTTCCATTATTATTTTCTGATTTCTTTGATTCTAGCTTTTTTACCAGAAAGCCCTCTAAGGTAATAAAGTTTAGATCTTCTAACTCTACCAATTTTTAATACTTCAATCTTGTCAATCATTGGAGAGTTCATTGGAATTATTCTTTCTATTCCTATTCCAGCAGTTACTTTTCTAACTGTGAAAGTTTTTGCAATTCCTCCACCATTTACTCTGATAACCACACCTTCAAATAACTGAACTCTTTCTTTGTTTCCTTCTTTTACTTTGTAGTATACTGCAATAGTATCTCCAGCTTTAAATGAAGGGATGTCAGTTCTTAAGTAGTTTTGTTCTACTAATTGAATCAATTTTTCTTTCATTATTTCTCCTCCTTGAGATATTCATTTAATTATTTTTATTAAAGCGGAATATCCATTTTAACTTAGATAGTTTATCATATTAACAGAATAATGTCAATTCAAATTCTGTTTTTTTAAAAATATATTAATAATTATTTCATAAAAAATTTATGTTTATTAAAAATATTTTTAACAACACAGAACAATTCTTTAAACTTAAAAAGTAAATCATATATGTATTCTTTTTTATTTTTTTTGTAGTTTTAGAATTTTTTTTATGTTAAAATTACTACTATCTAACAATTATAAAACATGGAGGTGTAGTATGAAAGAATTTAAAAGTAATCCTTTGGTTATTTTAAAGAATATTTTCTTTGCTGTTTGTGGTGGATTTGTATTAGCAATAATAGCAAATTTCTTCCTTTCACCAACTATTTCTAAAGTACTTGGAGTTGTAGCTTTTCTTGGGGGAACATATTTTGCAGTAGTTCTTGATAATATAAGAGTTGTTATAAATGGTGATAACCTTATTTTTTATCGTGGAAAAAAAGAAACTCATAGATTTATAATCAGTGAATGTTCCTTTCATTCCCTTATTCGTTCTAGCAGTGGAGACAGTTCATGTGATCTCACTATAAAGACTCATGAAAATGACTATGGTACAACAATTGACTGCAGCATGCTGGGAAGTGGACGTTATCTGCAACTATTAGATGCTCTTGGATTTAATGATCAAGAGCCTGTGAATATATCAACAACAAAGAAAAACAAATAAAAAAAATTGTTATTTGTTAATATTACTTTACTAATAAATTTATAGGGGTGGTTTTTATGGAAAGTAGTTTCAGTATATTTTGGAATGGTCCTGGAAGATATATAGCTATAATATGTATTGCTTATATTTTAATTGGTCTTCCATTGACAATGTTATACTTGAAAAGAAATAAAATGAAGGCAAAATCTCATTTAGAAAAAAATCCAGATTCAGCTAAAATGATGATAAATACTCGTCTTGCATTTGGAAGTCTTTCAGATGCTTTAATAATTATATATATTAATAATGAAGCTCCTGTTCATTTTTATGAAAAAAGGAAATTAGGATACTTTCTTCAGCCAGGAAAAAATATTATTGAAGCTGAAGCTTCATGGACAAGAAAAGGACTAATGAAAACTACTACAACTACTACTGGTCCAATAAAAATAGAAGTTGAGGCAGAAGCAAAAAAAACTTATATATTAAAATATAATATAGAGGAAAATAATTTTATTTTTGAAGAATTTATAAAAGAAGAAGAATAAAAAAAATTGGTGAGGCATATGTTTATATATGATGAAAGAAAAATAAATAATTATAAAGTATTATGTTTTTTAGTAATCTTAACTATTGGAATAATCTTTATCACTTTGTTTTTATTTCCATTGCATTCAGGTAAAATAGGATTGATTTGGAATAAAATAATTCTGCCATGTGAGTTAGCATTATTTCCTGTAATATTTATTTGTTTTAAATTATATAATTTTTTACAACAGGAAAAAGAAAAAAATGGAAAAATATCTTTCAATCAAAAAATCATAACTCTGCTTGGTTTTATATGCTGCATTCCTTGGTGTACAATGATTCTTGCTCAGAAAGAAGATCCTATATATGCTATACAAGATTTTGTGAGTGGTCCTGTTACAGAAATTCTTTCATTTAGCTCAATACATTACCAAGAGAATTATAATCATTTAGTATGTACTCAACCATATTTTTATTTATGGCTTTTAAAAACTGATTCTTCTGCAAATCTTATCATGCTGAAATTAGAAAAAAGAAAATCTATTATGATTGAACAACTATGTAATAATTTAGTTATAGATAATATTGCATGGAATACTGAAAAAATAATGAGCTCTTATAATGATGGAGAATCTGTATCTATTCATGCCACTAAACTGGATATTAAAAATATTCCTGATTTTAAAGTAACATATTATCCTAAAAGCATGATATTGGTATCTATAAATTATGATTAAATAAAAAGCTGACTAAAAATAAAATTATATTATTAGTCAGCTTTTTTTATTTATTTTTTATTAAATACTACAGGTGCTTTTCTTACAGGAGGTTTTGGTTTTATTTTCATATATCCTAATGTAAGAGGGCAAATTACTTGAAAATTTTCTGGTACTCTATATTTTTCTTTAAATTCTTTTGTGTTGAGCATATATTCCCCAAACCCTATCCAACAACTTCCTATTCCCATTTCATAAGCCCCAAGCATTATATTTCCTGCTACAAGGGAGCAATCATAAACATTCCAATGAGAATCAGTGTTTCCATATATTATTACCAAAGTTCCAGTATCATAAAAAACATTATAGTTTGGATTTTCAACCCAATTTTTATATTTTTTCAAATATGGGAATGTATCAAAATTTTCAATAAGATGCTTTTTTATCTCATTTGATAATCTTTTTATTTCTTCTTTATCCTGTATAACAACAAAACCCCAAGGTTCCATAGCAGAACCTGTGGCTGCTTTTGTTCCTAACTCTAAAAGCTCATTTATTATTTTTTCATCTATTTGTTTATCTTTGTATGAACGGATACTTCTTCTTTCATTAATACAAGAGATTATACTCATTATTAATCCTCCTCTATAATATTTTTTATATTATATCACATGAGAAATTGGTAATTTACTATACTTCTATTGTATGAAGTCTTTAAATTATATTTTTACTATAATAAAATTTTCCAAAAAATAAAAAATGGCGCTTCCTAATGGACTTGAACCATTGACACTGCGGTTAACAGCCGCATGCTCTACCGACTGAGCTAAGGAAGCACTCATTTGAGCTTGGC